>CALHJX010000239.1:0-21828 GCA_938033385.1 uncultured Collinsella sp.
ACTTTTTCCTCAAGTTCTCCGAACTCAACGGAATAGAGTCTGCGGTCCACTTGGCACGGCGCGGCGCTGCCAAAAAAGCAGAAAACGGCATACTCATCAGCTCTCTTGAACTGGTTGCCACGGGCGACCCCGTTCTTGTTTATGGTGATTGAAACCGTCTGGATACCAGTCGCGTTGGGAAAAACGCTCTCTAAAAGAAGCTCAAGCCTTGCGTACTCCTTCTCATCAATCGTCACGATGAGTACGGAATCGTTGGGGTTGAGCAGCTGTTTGGCGAGCTTGAGGCGGCGCTCCATGAAGGCGAGCCACTTGGAGTGGCGATAGGCGTCAGAGCCGTCGACGTAATCGTTGTTGTATTTCCAGTCGCGGGCGCCAGTGTTATAGGGTGGATCAATATATATGCAGTCCACTTTGCCTGCATAGGCAAAGGCTAAGGTTTCAAGAGTATGGTAGTTTTCGCCGTTAATGACTACTTGATAGGGCTTATCGCCACCGCGCTCGACACGCCCAGTCTCTTTGAGGCCAGCATAAATCGGCTGGTCATATTCAGCAACAGGCACGACATCGTCGACAGCAACGGAGCGGGGCTCGCACTCGTTTTCGTCATATGAGGGCGATTGATATGGCTTTAGATCGGCAACCCCCCCCCGAATGGTATTTACCAACCATAGCAGTTGGGAGTTAGAGTCCTCTTTTTTACCACGCTCGGGAAGCACCTGTACGACATCGCCCTTCATGATAGGTTTGCCATAAAGGCGAAGTCGTTCTGGACGGTTGTGTTCGAATACAAGCCCAAACTGGCGCTGCGCCGCAAAGGCGCGAATGTCAGCGGCAAGCTGACGGTCGCCCAGTTTAACCGCGCGATCAACGAGGTTTTGAACGACTGCTTGCGTCGTCTGAGACATCACTTCTCCCCCTTACACTTCTCGTCAATCCATTCGCGCAGGACTTTAGCCACCGTCTTATCCTGGCGCGCGGCATAGGACTTAAGAGCCCGCTTATCCTCACGGGTTATCGAGAGCGTGAACTTATCCAGCTCCTTTTCGGCATGAACAGCCTGATCTTCCTCCATGGTCGCCCCTCCGAATTGACCTGTTCTACGTTCCTTAATTGACCGAAATCATTTTACGGCAGAATACGTAATTACGTAATTACGTAGACTAATTTGAGCTATGTAGCACTCAATCACTTTTTAGTATTCGTTGACGATTCGAAGGGGATAACGAATATATCGAGGTTGGCACCCATTTTTATCGTCTGTGAGTACCAGCAAATCGATACTCAAAACGTCGTGAGTACATTTTGAGTACCAGTCCGAGCGACCTCTTGCGGGCGAAAGCAATCTGCTGGCCAGCATTAATTAGAAATAAAGTGATGGCGTTGCTTCGGTAATTGAAAGCACTTTAAAACGTACCAGCAAACAATCATCCCAGCTAAACAGCTTGAGAGATTGAACGACAGGCTTGTATGTACCACATACACCACAGCGCACACGCGCCCATGGCAGGCAAATAAAAAACGAGGGAGGCCGTTTCCGACCTCCCTCGCAAAGGGCTATTTACTATTCCCACTCGATGGTCGCGGGCGGCTTGGACGTGATGTCGTAGCACACGCGGTTGGCGCCGGGAACCTCGGCAACGATGCGGCCGGAGATGCGGGCCAGCACGTCGTAGGGCAGTTTGGCCCAGTCGGCGGTCATGGCATCGCTGGACTCGACGGCACGCAGGATGATCGGGCGCTGATAGGTGCGCTCGTCGCCCATAACGCCGACGGACTTAATGTCGGGCAAAACCGCAAAGTACTGCCAGCAGCTGTGCTCGGAGTTGCGCTCGCCGGTCTGCTCAAACAGACGCTGGTTGTAAGCGTCGAGCTCCTCGCGCACGATAGCGTCGGCGTTCTTGAGGATCTCGAGCTTCTCCTTGTCGACCGCACCGATGATGCGGATGGCAAGACCCGGGCCCGGGAAAGGCTGGCGGAACACGATGTGACCCGGCAGGCCCAGCGCCAGACCAAGCGCGCGGACCTCGTCCTTAAAGAAGTGGTCGAGCGGCTCAATGAGGTCAAAGTGCACGCCCTCGGGGAACGGGATCAGGTTGTGGTGGCTCTTGATGGTGGCCGTCTTGCCGCCCGTCTTGCGAGCTCCGGACTCGATGATGTCGGGGTAGATAGTGCCCTGAGCCAGGTACTTGACCGGCTTGCCATCGGTCTCGAGCTGCTGCGCCACGGCGAAGAACTCTTTCCAGAACTGCGTACCGATGATGCGGCGCTTCTCCTCGGGCTCGGTCACGCCGGCCAGAAGCTCGGCATAACGGTCCTCGGCGTGGACGTGAATAAAGTCGACGTCAAACTGCTTGGTGAAGACCTCCTCCACTTGCTCGGGCTCGCCCTTGCGCAGCAGGCCGTGGTTGATGAACACGCAGGTCATCTGCTTGCCCACGGCGCGGGCGCCCAGCGCAGCCACGACGGAGGAGTCGACGCCACCGGACAGAGCCAGAATCACGCGGTCGTCGCCGACCTTCTCGCGAAACTCGGCCGTCATGGTCTCGACCAGGTTGTCCATGCTCCAGTTGGGCTCCAGGCCGCAGATCTCAAACAGGAAGTTGCTCAGCAGCTGCTGACCGTACTCGGAATGCTTGACCTCGGGGTGAAACTGCGTGGTGAAGATCTTGCGCTCGACGCACTCCATGGCGGCAACCGGGCACACGTCGGTGCTGGCGGTAACGGTAAAGCCCTCGGGTACCTCGGACACGGCGTCGCGGTGGCTCATCCACACAGTCTGCTCCATGGGCGTGGAGTTAAAGAGCTTGGCGCCGGCCGTGCGCGTGATGGTGGCGCGGCCGTACTCGCCCACCTCGGAGTGGCCGACCTTGCCGCCAAGCGTCACGGCCGTGATCTGATGGCCATAGCAAAAGCCCAGGACGGGAAGGCCCAGGTCAAAGATGGCAGGATCGATGGACGGAGCGTCCTCGGCATACACAGAAGCCGGGCCGCCGGAAAGGATGAGCGCAGAGGCGTTCATCTCGCGAATCTCGTCGGCCGAGATGTCGCAGGGGACAATCTCGGAATACACGTTGAGGTCGCGGACGCGACGGGCAATGAGCTGACCGTACTGCGCACCAAAGTCGAGTACGAGGACCTTTGCGGAAGCCTTTTGATCCATGGTTCCCCCTCTTGTTGGCGGGGAGCCGGTGCCCACCCGCGTGAATGAACGAAAATAACCTCCATAGTGTACACGTTATATGGGGTTTCTCGCCCCTCGCAGCCATCAGCGCACGGCAAACGCACGACCTGGGCCCTTATTTGACGGCAATTGAAGTGTTTTCAAACGTTACAGATGATGTAATACGTTTGAACATTGGACGCCCTGTGCCACAATACTGCCGAACGACTCCGCCTCTGCGGCGGCAAATACGATAGGAATACCAGCATGAAGCGCATCCTTCTCATCGCCACGGGCGGCACCATCGCATCGACCGAGGACGGCAACGGCCTCTCCCCCGCCCTGACCGGTGAGGAGCTCGCCCAGAGCGTCCCCGAGATCTCGGGCCTCTGCGAGCTCGACGTCGTGCAGCCCATGAACATCGACAGCACCAATATGCGCCCGAGCGACTGGATGCGTATCCGCGACGTCATCGTCAAGGGCTATGCCGACCACGACGGCTTCGTGATTCTACACGGCACCGACACCATGAGCTACACCGCGGCAGCACTTTCCTATCTGATTCAGGACAGCCCCAAGCCCATCGTGCTCACCGGCTCGCAAAAGCCCATGGGTAACCCCTTTACCGACGCCAAGCTCAACCTGTACCAGAGCCTGCTCTATGCGCTCGACGAGCATTCGCACGATGTGTCGATCGTGTTTGGCGGCGTCGCCATTGCCGGCACGCGCGCCCGCAAGCAGCGCACCATGAGCTTTAACGCGTTCATTAGCGTCAACTATCCGCCCATTGCCTACATCCGCAACGACCGCATTGTGCGCAACGGGCTCCACGGCACTCATCAGGGCGAAAACCCGGTGCGTTTCTACGACAGCATCGACCCGCGCGTATTTGTACTCAAGCTTACGCCCGGCGTAAACCCGGGCATCCTCGACGCCCTTGCCGATAGCTACGACGCCGTGATTCTGGAGACCTTTGGCATTGGCGGTATTCCCGAGTTTGGCGAGTCGGGCGAGTCGTTCCAAGAGGCAATTTTCCGCTGGGTCGATTCGGGTCGCACCGTCGTTATGACCACGCAGGTCCCCGAAGAGGGCCTCGATCTGGGCATTTATGAGGTCGGCCGTGCTTACGCCAATCATCCGGGCATTCTGCGCGGCGACGACATGACCACCGAGACGCTCGTGGCCAAGACCATGTGGGCACTCGGCCAGTCACGCGATGCGGCCGAGATCCAGCGCCTGTTCTACAGCCAAGTCAACCACGACCGCATCCCGATGGCGTAATCCCTAAGGCAGTTCCACTTATCGCAGCCTCAAACGACAGGTGGTCCCCCTCGGGCCGTGCAAAAATCGGAGTATTCTGCAATTTCTCCGCCGGAGACATAGAATCGGCCGATTGTTAGACGAACTTTTAGGGCGAAGAGGCCGTCTAGTAAATATTTATTCCACATTTTTATTAAGCGTGTGGATTAACTACTGTCAAAAAGGCAAAGCCAGCCGCTCGAGCTACCATCTACGGCTGAACAAGTGCTGAATACTCGCGATTTTGCACATCGAAACCAGGGGGACCCGCCCAAAGAGCGTCAATTAGCAGCGAGGAACGCCCTATTCGATACCCTCGAGAAGCTCTGACACCGTCATGCCGAGTGCGGGCGCGATCTTAAATAGAACCTTGAGCGTGAAATTTGCCGTCCCATCTTCGATTCGGTCGAGGTAGGGTCGGCTGATTCCTGTCGCCACACAAAAATCAACCTTGGAGATACCAAGGTCCCTGCGTGTCTCTTCGACCCGCCTGCCAAGAATCTGTTTCGCACGTTCGTCCATGCAGCCGAGTTTGAAATGGAGCCGAACATAAACGTAAACTATAGTTTACGTTTTCCCGAATACACAGGAGTTTTCTATGTCGGGTTCTTCGGTCCGCATGTACCGAGCCACGCTTCGCACAAACAGCGCGCCGCCCAAGCTCGTCGTCGTTGAAGCTGAATGCCTTTCGCCCGATGAGCGCACAGCATTTACATTGCTATCAAGTCGCGTCGCCGCCGTTCTGGCCCCTTGCCCGGCGCAAGGTGAACTTGCCATTCAATGCCAAACGCACGGCTGCTCGCTCAATCAGGTTGCCGTAATCGCAACCAGCCAACGCGGCCTGCCGCTCCTTTTAGAAGCCGGCATAGCACTCGCCCTTCGCGGCGCCGGATACGAAAACGAGGCCGCCGCCGATGTAGTCTTTCAACCACGGTCGAGCGGCGGCCTCGCAGCAGCCATTGAATATGCGTGCAGGCTCGTTGCCTAAAGGCGCAAGCTAAAAGCCCAGGCCAAAGCCCATACCGGTAATCGCCGAATACATAAAGTAGACGTTGATCACGTTGAGGAACACACCCGTGATGCAACCGTTACGCAGGTAGCGCTCGCACACGATGCGCGCCATGGCGGCGGAGTCATCATTGTTTTTAGCCTGGCGTCCTGCCGTAAAGTACGTCGCCACGCTCAGCAGCAGATTGAGCACCGGCAACGCCAGCAGCTCGTAGCTCTTGCCCCAGCGCGTCGCCTCGCCGGCGGCATTAAACTTCGTTGCCACCTCGGGACCAATGTTGGGGATAACACACGCTGCGACCACCAGCGGAATCACCGCAAGTACGAGCAGCGCAATACCCATGTAGCCAGCTTTTTTGCCATATTTAAACATATGCGTCGTCCTTACACGTTAAAGCGGAAGTGCACGACGTCGCCGTCGGCCATGACATAGTCCTTGCCCTCAATACGCAGCTTGCCGGCGGCCTTGGCGCCCTGCTCGCCGCCGAGCTCGATGTAGTCGTCGTAGCCAATGACCTCGGCCTTAATAAAACCGCGCTCAAAATCGGTGTGGATGACGCCGGCGGCCTGCGGGGCGGTCGCGCCCTGACGAACCGTCCAGGCCTTGACCTCCATCTCGCCGGCCGTAAAGAACGACTGCAGGCCGAGCAGCTTGCAGGCAGCCTGAGCGAGCACGTCCAGGCCGGGCTGCTCCAGGCCCAGGCTCTCCAGATAATCGGCGGCATCCTCGGGATCGAGCTCGGAAAGCTCTGCCTCAATCTTGGCGCAAATGGGCAGCGGCTTGACACCATCGATGGGTGCCAGATCGTCGTTGAGCATGTCCTCGTCCACGTTGGCCACATACAGGATGGGCTTCATGGTGAGCAGGAACAGGCCCTTGGCGGCAGCACGCTCCTCGTCGGTCATCTCCATGGATGCGGCGCGCTTGCCCTCGTTGAGCCAGGCAAGCAGGCGCTTGGCGACCTCAAACTTGGGCATGAGCTCCTTGTCGCGCTTGGCCTCCTTCTCGAGCTTGGGCAGCTGCTTCTCGAGCGTGCCCATGTCGGCCAGGATGAGCTCGGTCATGATGGTATCGGCATCACCGGCGGGATCGACGAACTCGCCCGTGCGGCCCACCTCACGCATGACGTTGGGGTCCTTAAAGTAGCGCACGACCTCGCAGATAGCGTCGGTCTCGCGGATGTTTGCCAAGAACTGGTTGCCCAGGCCCTCGCCCTCGTTAGCGCCCTTCACCAGACCTGCGATGTCGACAAACTCGACCGTCGCCGGCACAATGCGGCCGGGGTTGACGATGTCGGCGAGCTTTTGCAGGCGGCTATCGGGCACATCGACGATACCCACGTTGGGGTCGATCGTGGCAAACGGGTAGTTGGCGGCAAGGCCGGTCTTTTTGGTAAGCGCGGTGAACAGCGTCGACTTGCCCACGTTGGGCAGGCCCACGATACCGATGGAAAGGGACACGACAGCTCCTTTTGGTACAGGTACTTCAAACTTCATAAGTATAGCGCCGCCGCAGCATCCGGGCGAATCCGGACACCGCGGCGGCGCAAATGAAGCAGAGATGCGTGAGAGTTCTAAACAGTAGTCCTTACTTAAGCTCGGGCCAGAAATCCTTGTTGGCCTCGATGAGCTCGTCCAGGATCTGCTTGGCAACGCTTGCCGAAGGAATGGTCTTGGAGAGCGTGAGCGCCTGCCAGAGCTTCTGGTAGCTGCCCTCGACCCAAGCCTGGACAACGAGCTTCTCGACGGAAACCTGCTGCTCCATCAGGCCCTTCTGGAACTGCGGGATCGGGCCCTGGCAGATCTTCTCAAAGCCGTTGGAGCCAACGATGCAAGGCACCTCGACCATGGCCGTCGGGTCGAAGTTGGGCACAGCACCATCGTTGGGAACGATCAGCAGGAAGCGCTCGAGCGTGTTCTCGGCCAGTGCGCAGGCAAGGTCGACGATGTAGTTGGCATGTACATCCGGCTCAAAGCCGCCGTCCTTGGCAGTACCCTTGGCGATGATGTCGCGGCAAGCGCCAAAGACCTTCTTCTCGCGGCCGTCCATAACCTCATTGGCGCGAGTGTAGTTGGGATCAGACGTCTCGACGACATAGTCCGGGTACAGGTAATACTTGAGGTAGGTATTGGGAATCGTCTCGGGATCGACAGCATAGACATCCTTGGCCTTGCCGAAGGTGTGAATCCAGCTCTCCTCGACATGCTGCTCCTTACCGGCCTCGTGCTCGATGCCGTCCAGGTAGCCGTTCTTAGCCATGTGCTCCTTAATCTGCGGCATGAGGTCGTTGCCATCCTTGTCGTAGATTTTGCTCCACCAACCAAAGTGGTTGAGGCCGTAGTAGCTATACTGCAGCTCGCGACGATCCTTGATGCCGCACATACGGCTCATCTTATCCATGAGGTCGATCGGCATGTCGCAGATGTTGATGATGCGGCTGTTGGGGCGCAGCACGCGGCAGGCCTCGGCGACGATGGCCGCGGGGTTGGAGTAGTTGAGCATCCAAGCGTTGGGGCTGTACTTCTCCATGTAGTCGAGGATCTCGATGACGCCGCCGATGGAGCGCATGCCGTAGGCGATACCGCCGGCACCGCAGGTCTCTTGGCCAACGCAGCCGTACTTGAGAGGAATCTTCTCGTCGAGCTCACGCATGGCGTACAGGCCAACGCGGATGTGAGCAAGCACGAAGTCGGTCCCGGTGAATGCGGTCTCGGGATCGGTGGTGTAGTTGAACTCAACCTCGGGGGCGTTCTCGTGGAAGTAGATCTCGCAGGCCTTGGCCACGGTCTCCTGGCGCTCGGCGTTGTTGTCGTAGAAGGTCACCTTGTTGACCGGGAAGCGGTCGCGCTCCTCAAGCAGCATCAGAGCGATGCCCGGAGTGAAGGTAGAGCCACCGCCGGCAATGGTCACGGCATAGTTTTTCTTGGACATGATGTCCTCCTCATTCTGGCCGCTTGCTCAATCCATCCCCGCACGCGGCCTGTACGGTTTGGAACTGTTACCTAGAAGTGGAGTTTTTTATCTCTAGAATCGGCCTTGCGGTGCATACCGGCTCTGCAAGGCCGATTGTTTCGATGGACGATGGTTTACAGAAGACTCTCGAACTTCAGAAGACTCTCGAACTTCTCGCGAACCTGTGGGACGGTAAGGCCGATGATGACCTGGATTGACTGACCTTGGACCACCAAGCCATGCGTACCGATCGCCTTGAAGGAAGCCTCGGGTGCAACGACGCTCTTGTCCTTGACGTTAACGCGCAGACGGGTAGCGCAGTTAGTTACATCGATGATGTTATCCGTGCCACCGAGCAGATCGAGGATGTTCTCGGCAAGCACCAAGCGCTCATCATCTTTACTCTGGGCGACCGATTTGCCAGCAGCAGCACCGCCCTGCTTTTGCTTGTAGTCGGCCTTGGACTTGAGCTCGACCTCAACATCGTCATCCTCGCGACCGGGGGTCTTAAAGTCGAACTTGACGATCAGGAAACGGAAGACCACGACCCAAAGAGCGGTAAAGCACAGACCGACAAGGATGGAGATGGCGTACTGCAGACCGTGTGCGGCCCAAAGGGGCAGCCAGTCCCACGAGAGCATCGAGATGATGCCGCCGTCGAAGATGCCCACGACGCCAAGGAGGTTTTGAGCCATGCAGCCGAGCGCTCCGAGCACGCAGTGGACGACGAACAGGCCGGGCGCGATGAACAGGAAGGTGAAGTCAAGCGGCTCGGTGATACCGCAAAGCATAGCGGTAAGGGTGACCGGGATCAGCAGAGCCTTGACGCGCTGCTTGCGCTCGGGTTTGGCGGCCATATAAAACGCAATGGCGACGCCAAGCGAGCCGAAGACCTTAGTCCAACCAGGGCAGGTATAGGCAGCCCAGGGTGCGGCATCCTTAAGAGCAATGCTCGGATCGGCAGCCAGTTGGGGCAGGATGTTGGCCCAAGCAGCAAAGATGCCGCCGTTGACCGCCGCGTTGTCGTAATAGAACGGCGTATAGATAAAGTGGTGCAGGCCTGTAGGGATCAGCACGCGCTCGAAGAAAGCAAAGACACCCACGCCAAACGTACCAGCGGAAAGGATGAATCCCTGGAAGGCAGAGATAGCAGCCTGAACATGCGGCCACACCAGGCAGGCGATAAGAGCGACCGGGACCATAACGAAGAAACCGATCATATAGATGAACACGGAGCCCGAGAACACGCCCAGCCACTCAGGAAGTTCGGTGTCGAAGAACTTGTTATGCAGCATCGTGGCGATACCAGAGATAATGAGCGCGCCCATGATGCCCATATCAAGCGTTTTGATGCTTGCGATAGTGGCAAGACCAGTACCGCTGCCCGCCTCGACAGAGTAGTCGACCCCAAAGACAGGGCCCCACTGCCCCAAGATTGTGCTTACAAAGTAGTTGAAGGTAAGGTAGATGGCCAAAGCCTCCATGCAGCAGCGAGCGTTCTGCTTGTTCGCGAGCGAGATTGGCAACGCTACGCAAAACAGCAACGGCATCTGGTTAAAGAGCGTCCAACCACCCTGGAGCAGCACATTCCAGCAATCAAACCAAAGATGGCCCGCAGTGGCCATCTCGCCAAAGATCGCCTCGGTGGTAAACAACGTACCCAGGCCGACGACGATTCCGGAAAATGCGAAAAGAATTGCAGGCGTGTACATTGCACCGCCGAAACGTTGTATCTTTTGCATCATGACGGGGAATCCCCCTCTCTTCATTCGGAGCGACTGCGGTTTTGGCTTCACTCGAGACCGCAGACGCGCCGTTTGCGTGTACCTCGTGCAATAGGACGGGTGGGCCCGCTTCCCTGACTTCTTGCGCTTCTATTTTTATCATATCACTTATCTAGACAAGTTAGCATAAATACTACGGTCGGTAAACGGTTGATTATTGGCCGTAAACGGTATATGGCCAGTATTTCGCCTGTTAAATCTGACATAGCTGATGGCTGCATTTCATTTTTCTTTTCTACTTGTCTAGATGTGCTTGTCTATATCTATAGACATGCCTATACTTCATTACAACATTCACCGCCACGTTAAGGAGTCACCATGAAAAGCGCGGTCTTCTATGGAAAGCACGACCTCAGAGTCGAGGAATCGGCAAAGCCGGCCGTGGGCAGGCGCGACGTTCTGATCAACGTCAAAGCTTGCGGCGTCTGCGGTACCGACGTTCATATCTATGAAGGCGACAAGGGTGCGGCCGACGTTACCCCGCCCACGATCCTTGGTCATGAGTTTGCCGGCGTTGTCGAGGCCGTGGGCAGCGATGTCACCGGCTTTAAACCGGGCGATCGCGTGTGCATCGACCCAAACCATCCCTGCGGCTGCTGCGAACCCTGCCGCGACGGAATCAACCACTACTGCGAGCATATGACCGGTTACGGCACCACCGTTAACGGCGGCTTTGCCGAGTACTGCTCCGTCGATATGCAGCAAGTCTACAAGTTGGGCGATCACACCAGCTTCGAGCAGGGCGCCATGACCGAGCCCGTCGCCTGCTGCCTGCACGGCATCGATATGTGCAACATCAAGCCCGGCAGCACAGTTGTCGTTATCGGCGGTGGCATGATCGGTCTGCTCATGATGCAGCTTGCTAAAAACGCCGGCGCCACCAAGGTTGTCTTGCTCGAGCCCGTCGAAGGCAAGCGCGAGGTTGCGCTCAAACTCGGCGCCGACCTGGCAATTGATTCCATCCACGAGGACGTCCCGGCCCGCCTGAAGCAGGAGGGCGTCGGCAACGTCGATGTCGTTATCGAGTGTGTTGGCAAGCCCGTCACCATCGAGCAGGCCATCCAGATCGCCGGCCACAAGGCTACGGTCATGATGTTCGGCCTCACCAAGCCCGATGAGACAATCACCGTCAAGCCCTTCGAGGTCTTCCAGAAGGAGCTTGTGCTTACTTCGTCCTACATTAACCCTTATACGCAGCGTCGCGCGCTCGAGCTCATCGACTCTGGCAGGCTCGACGTATCCTCGATGGTCGCCAAGGTGGCTTCCCTCGACGAACTCGGCGCCATCCTGTCAGACCCAGCTCTGCGTGCCATGGGTAAATATATAATCGACCCCAGCAAGTAAATCGATCGACACCCGCGCGAGCGGTCCTCATCCACCGCTCGCGCACTCAGCTCTAGGAGACCGTCGTGGCGCGAGCCATCTTCCAAACTATTTATGACAACGTGAAGCAGTCGATTGACGACGGCACATACGCCTATCAGAGTTATCTGCCTTCGGAGACTGAGCTCACGCAGCTGTTTGACTGTTCGCGCATGACGGTCCGTCGCGCCATCTCGATGCTTGCGGCAGATGGTTACGTGCTCCCCCAGCAAGGCAAAGGCATGCGCGTCATTCGCAACATCAGTGACGAGACGAATCGTGGTGGCGGCGGACTCGAGACCTTTAAGGAAATCGCAGCCAGCCGAGGCTTTGAGCTCAAAACGGTTACCACTGTCTTTGAGCTCCTCGTTTGCAACAAGGCGCTCTCCAAGATTACCGGGTTTCCTGAAGGCTGTGAGCTCACACGCGCCAAACGCATCCGTTATGCAGACGGACGGGCCGTGTGCTCCGACGACTCCTATTACCTAAGCTCACAGGTACCGGGGCTGACACCCGAGATTGTCAACGACTCGATCTATCGTTACCTCGAAGAAGACCTTGGCATTAAGATTGCCACGGGCAAACGCGATGTAACGATTGAGCATCCCACGCCCGAGGATGCACGCGTGCTCGATCTCGACGACTTTAACGCACTCGCCGTTGTACGCGGGCAGACCTACAACGCCGACGGTATCCTTATGGAATACACCGAGACAAAGCAGGTTCCCAGCTTCTTTTTACTCCACGAAACGGTCACCCGCCGCAATAACGGCAGCGAGACCCATCAGAGCAGTATGAGCTAACCATCTATTAGTTGCGGTGGAATAGTTCCTAGAATGGCCAGCTTAAGGGCAAAACAGGAACTATTCCACCGCAACTTTTTTGGCCGGCGGGGCAGCACCTGTCCCACCGGCCATCATTTACGCTCTTTAAGCTAGTCCGCGAGCTTTTCTACCTGGTCGAGCATCTTGTCGAGCTTGGCCTTTGCTTCGGCCTTGACCTTCTCAGCTTCTTCGTGAGCCTTCGCCTTCTGGGCGGCCTTTTCCTCGGCTTCGGGATCGACGACGACCAGATTGGACGCGTCGTGCTCAACAAGCTTGAGCGCATGCTCGGGACAAACCTTGACACAGGCGCCGCAGCCTAAACAATACGTGGACTCCAACGCAAAGCGGCCGCTTCCCACCAAATCGCAGGCGAACGTGGGGCATACATTGACGCACTCGCCGCACGACGTGCACTTGTCAAAATCGCACTCCGGCGTGCTCACCTGCATATTCTGGGCAAGCTCGGGATGGTTCTGCAGTGTCGAGAGCACCAGCTGCCGCCCATGGGTGAGCGAACGGCGACGCTTGGTCGTCGTGGTGCCGCACATGGTGTTGAGCGTACGCTCCAGCTGGGTAATCTGATGGCGATGGGCCTTGAGCTTTTGCGTCACCGAAGCCAGCGCCGCCGTCGCCGGATTGAGCTTGGTCACCGTCAGGCCCGTGGTGCGGGCAATTTTTTCCATGTACTCTTTGCGCTCGTACTCGCGGCGCTTATGGCATTTGAGGCTCTTGGGGTCGACCTCCAAGCCCATACCCGTGCCGGACCACTCCTCGGCCTTCGCAATCGCCTCGCCCAGAATGTCCTCACCGCCGGTGTTGCGGCATTTATCGCACACGCCCAACGGCAGGTACACACTCACGTTGGGATAGTCTGCCAGTACCGAGAACCAGGTCTCGGCCGTAATATCGCCCACGCAGGCAACGACGACCTCGTTTTCGCGCGGCATGCGCTTGAGGGCGCGCGTGCAGGCGACGTAGGCGGTCTCGTGGCTCGTAGCCGCCGAGACAATGTCGTCGTAGACGTTTTTGGGTGCAAGGCGCGGCGAGATGATCGCCTCGGTCGGACAGGCAGCGGCGCACAGGCCGCACTTGCGACAGGAGTCGAGGATCTCGATGGCGTCTTCCTCGACCTCGATAGCGTTGACCGGGCACACGTCCATGCACGCGGTGCAGCCGCTCTTTTCGTTTTTGCAGGTCAGGCACGGAATGGTGTTGCCGCGCGGACGCTCCTTGTAGTCGGCAGGATTCCACTGCGGCGCCGACGGATCGAGTGCATCGGTCACACCGCCAAGCGGGTTTTTAAGAAAGTCGAAACCCTTGCTGATCTCGATAATGTCATCAAACAGATCGTGTTCCTGCGCCATGCGCGGCCCCTCCCTGAGCAGTGCAAACAAGCAAAAGATAATGATACGCCATCGGCCCACGCCTTGGGCAAATTACACGCGGAGCATCTTTGCGGCAAATAGCCCATGGCCTATCGCCACCTCGATTGCACAAGGTCAATCAAGTGCCAAGCTATGCCTCGCACATGAGCTGCACGAGTTTTTGTTTGGTCACCTTGGCCTGCTCGTTGGCCATATTGCGCTCGTTTCTAAAGACCGCATTTGCAACACCCTGCAAATCGGCATCGGAAATCGCGCTGCACGGACCGTCCATCGAAGCCGCCGTGGGGCATACGCACAACGGCAACTCGCCATAAAACGCAACGGCCTTGGCGATATCGAGCATCTTGCCGTTGCCAATACCCACCACCATGTCGCAATACTCAGCCTGGGCTTCCTTTGCCATTTCGACAACGGCCTCTTCCGTACACGGACCGTCATAAATCTTAAAGAACGGCTCGCTTAGATCTTCGTCCAGAAATCCATCGACGATCTGCCTGCACAGCCGATCCTCGGTGCCCTGGTCAAACAAGACATAGGCAGCGCAGTCCAACCATGACAAATACTTGCCTTGACGCGACAGTTCGCCCGGCCCCTGAACATACCGGCCGGGACCGCCATAAACCATGGGAAGCGCCATACGAGAATCCGCCCTTCATCAAACAACGATTGGTGCAAAGTAACCTGGCCCCTTTGCACCATAGCAAAAAGGGGCAAAGCCATCTGTTGGCTTTGCCCCTTCCTTAGCTTGATTTACTCATCCATGAGATAGTAGTGGCCCAGTGCGTCTGCACCCAGAATGGCGTTTGCGACCATCTCGGGCGTCACCTCAAAGGGCATGTTGCACATGGTGTCCTCGGGCGCGCAGGCGGCCTCGGCAACAATCATGGCCTGCTCGCGCGTAAGCTCGGCAACGCCAAGTTCCTTCATCGTGACCGGCAGGCCCAGCTCAATGCAGAAGCCCAAGACTTCCTCGAGCTTCTCGGTCGGGGCATCCTCGAGTACCAGCTGGACGATGGTGCCGAAGGCGACCTTCTCGCCGTGATACATGCTGTGGCACTCAGGCAGCATCGTCAGGCCATTGTGGATGGCATGAGCAGCAGCAAGGCCCGAGCTCTCAAAGCCAATGCCCGAAAGCAGCGTATTGGCCTCGATGATGTGCTCGACGGCAGGCGTGAGCGCACCCTTCTCCAGCGCAACCTTGGCCTTGACGCCATCGGCCATAAGCGTCTCGTAGCAGAGCTTGGCGAGCGCCAGACCAGCCATGCCGCCCTTGCCGCCAGCGCAGGTGCCGCCGTCGGCATCGTGCGTCGCCTGGGCCTCGAAGTAGGTTGCGAGCGCATCGCCCATACCGGAAACCGTCAGGCGCACCGGGCTCGCCGCGATAACCGTCGTATCCATCAGGACGATATTGGGGTTTGCCTTAAGGAAGAGGTACTTATCGAACTGGCCGTCATCGGTGTAAAGCACCGAAAGCGCCGAACACGGTGCATCGGTCGAGGCAATGGTGGGGCAAATGATAACCGGGGACTCCAGGTAATAGGCGACGGCCTTCGCGGTGTCGAGGATCTTGCCGCCACCGACGCCGACGATGATGTCGCAACCGTTGTCGCGAGCGAGCGCAACCAGGCGATCGACCTCGCCCTTGGAGCACTCGCCGTTAAAGTCCTCAAACAGCAGCTCGGCCTTGGCCTCGGCAAAACCGCCCTCGATCTTGGCACCGACGCGCTTCTTGCCCGAAGGCGTCACGATGACGAGGGCCTTAGCGCCGAGCGGCTCGACATAGGAGCCGAGCTTGGCGAGCTCGTCCGGACCCTGGATGTACTTGCTGGGGCTATTGAAAATTGCAGCCATAACTATCCCATTCTCTAAAAAAGAAAGGGGCTCCGTACGGATACGTGCGGAGCCCCTCGTTACGATAACAAGAGTCGATTAGAAATCGATGTCGGTGTCGTAGTAGCAGGCCTTGAGGATCTTCTCGAAGTCGGCAGCCTTGGTCTCACGCGGGTTCTCGGGCGTGCAGGCGTCCTGCTCGGCGTTCGCGGCGATCTCGGGCAGCTTGGCGAGGAACTCCTCCTCGGAAACCATCTGCGGGTTCTCGGCGTCGACCTTCACGCCGCCATTCGCGTAATCCTTGATGGACTGTGGAATGTTGAGCTGGTCGTTGAGGTCGCGAATCTTCTGGACGAGCGCGGCGATGAGCTCCTCGTTGGTCTCGCCGGGAAGGTGCAGGATCTCCTTGGCCACGTAAGCGTAACGCTCGGCAGCACGCGGGTCCTTGGAGTTCCACTGGATGACCTTGCCCAGGTACATGGCGTTAGCAGCACCGTGGATGATGTGGCCGTTCTCGAAGGCTGCACCGGTCTTGTGAGCCATGGAGTGAACGATGCCGAGCAGGCCCGAGGAGAAGGCGATACCGGCGATGCACTGAGCCTCATGCATGTGCTGACGGGCCTCATGGTCGCCAGCATAGGACTTGGGCAGCCACTCGACGATCTCGCGGATGCCGTGCAGAGCGTTGGCGTCGGTGAACATAGAGGCGCAGGTGGAAACGTAGGCCTCCATGCAGTGGGTCAGAGCATCCATGCCGGTGTGAGCGCACAGCTTGGCGGGCATGGTGTAGGTGAGCTCGGGGTCGACGATGGCGACATCAGGGGTGATGTTGAAGTCGGCCAGCGGGTACTTGATGCCCTTGGCATAGTCGGTAATGACGGAGAACGCGGTGACCTCGGTAGCGGTGCCGGAGGTAGAGGAGATGGCGCAGAAATGAGCCTTCTGACGCAGCTCAGGGAAGCTGAACGGCTGGATGATGTTATCGAAGGACTCCTCGGGATACTCGTAGAAGACCCACATGGCCTTAGCGGCATCGATGGGCGAGCCGCCACCGATGGCGATAATCCAGTCGGGCTCGAACTCGCGCATGGCCTCGGCGCCCTTCATGACGGTCTCGATGGAGGGATCGGACTCGACGCCCTCGAACAGCTTGACCTCGAAACCGCCTTCCTTAAGGTCGTTCTCGACGTCCTGCAGGAACCCGCCGCGGCGCATAGAGCTGCCGCCAGAAACGATGATGGCCTTCTTGCCCTTGAGGTTCTTCACCTCGTGGCGAGCGCCCTCACCAAAGTACAGATCGCGAGGATTGGTAAAACGTCCCATACTGTGCCTCCTAAACAAGCCCCTCTTAGACTTGCGTATATAACGGAGCACCCAATTGGCTCCGTTAGGACCGGTTTGCGCGTTGCCGGCGATGACAATGCGCGATGTCTAAACGTCTCAACGCTCAGACAAACACTATTTTACCGTTCTGGTTGGTCAGTTATTCACCTAAAGCCGCCAATGATGAAACGTTTTTTCTATCCCTGAAGACCCTTGTGCGGCATTCATACTCCCAAGCTGGGCAAACGTTTTATCAAGGTTGACTACATATCCCGGGCAGGGCTGTGCCCATCCAAAATATGCACCGTTCGCCGCCAAAAATCGACCGTTTGCGGCACCGTGATACCACTCGGCCGTCCATGGTGCCGACATTTGTGCGACATCCGTCTTCGTGGTGCAAAGGTGCAAGTCCAAGTGCGGCACCCCCGGTGTGCCACATGCGGGTAAACTAGAATCTTATATAGAAACATTTGAACCCTAACCGCAGCAAAGGAGGCCCCATGGCATTCGATCCCATTCAAGAGGATTGCCATCGCCTCGTTCTTGAGGCCTTGCGCCGCGACAATATCCCGCTCACCGACGCTGCCGCCGTAGAGCGTCTGATGGAACAATTCACCCGCAACCCCGCACCACTCATCGTGCACGACCGTGACCGCGCCGGGCACCTCATTGCCAAGGTGGTCGAAGCCGTCGACTACCGCATTCCCTTTATCCCTGACGATGCCCAGGCAGAGCAGGAAGAGGCAGCTGCCGAGAACATGCTCCGCGAGGCTGCCGCACTCGATCCGGCCAACTGGGATGCCCAGCGCATGCTGACGGCCCTCACCGCAGAATCCAACGAGGAATACGTACAGTACCTGGTGTCCAAGTGCGACGAGGTGGAGCACGATCTGGCGCTCAAGATCGCCTCGGCTCAGGACCCCTACGAGCGCGAGGCCGCAGGCGACCTTATGCGCCGCCCCTATCTGCGCTGGCTTGCCGCCTTGGCATCGCGCGCCCTCATTAGCGGCCGCTATCGCATGTCGCTCGAAGCCGCAAATCGCAGCTTGGACTTTGCGCCCAACGACCCCGCTGGTGTCCGCCACACCGCGATGCTCGCCATGGCAAAGCTCGAATACCCCGCCGAGGAGCTCAAGCGCTTTCGCTCCGCACACTCCGTGCCGTACCTCGCGAATACCCCGCTGCGCCGCCGTCCCAAGGATGCAGAGCGCGACTTGGACCCGTGGACGCTCATCGCACTGATGAGCGCAGCCTGGCGCGAGCTGGACTACGAGGGCGCCGAGCACTACCTGCGTATCCTTGCACGCTCGTGTCCGCACGCGGCCGAGGCGCTCTACTTCCAAACCGAGTTTCCCGATGGCGTCTATGCCCGCGTCAACGTGGGTGTGGGCTCCACCGACGAGCTTGTCCTTGCGCTATCCGAGGCGACGCCGGTACTGCAGGAGGGCCTGGGCGCCCCCGACAACGCCAGCTTTGCCGCCTGGGTCGCCACCAACGATATCGTGCGTTCCCAAATCGATGAGCGCATACTGCGGGCGGCCGAGCAGGGTTTGCCGTTTAAGGGAGGAGACCTCTAATGGATCCGAGCGTCTACATCCCCGCCTACCTGGAGCGCGCCTACGTTGCGTCGCACCCCGAGCTCACCGATGCAGCACGCGAGCTTGTCCATAACGACATTAGTGCGAATCCCCAAAAGTACGCGCAGTCCGAGCATGCCCAGGCGCTGCTGTCCTATGCCGGTGTTCATCGCCACCTGCTCGACGAGCTCCATCGCATCGAAGATATGGGCAGCGACGAGGAGTTTGAGCAGACGCGCAATCGCCTGTTCGACGACATGCGCGATGAGCTGCTCAAGATTGTCCGCGTCGACGCACTGACCGTCGACGCGCAGCTGCTCGCCATCATCCTGGCCGACACACCCGTTGACGCCTGCCTGGGCGACCTGATGAAGCTCGAGGCAACCACGGCCGATTACCTGCAGAAAAGCGTACCCGGATTCGATATGGAGGCCCCGCACTACTGGGCCAACAAAGTTTTGACGGACGGCGTGACGGCGGCAGAGCTCACCGTGAGCGAGCCGGCGCTTATCGGGTGGCTTCACACACTCGAGGCCATCTCGCAGCTGTGCATGGCGAGCGCCCGCTACCGTGCTGCCGTCAACTATTCTCGCCGTGTTCTTAAGGCGGAAGGCTATCCCACCCGAGCGGCAGGCACCGTGTTACTCGCCCTCGCTCGCTTGGAAGACGAGGACGGCTTTTTTGCCCTGGCCCACCAGCTCGAGGAGCAGATGGGGGCCGATGCCCTCGAGAACTCTCCTTGGTATCTGCTCGCCCGCACGATTCTGCTGTTCAAAACAAACAAGATGCGCCCGGCGACACGCGCGCTGCGTGAGTTCGCCAACCGCTGCGAGGGTGGCGCGTTCTTCTTACTGAACCCCATGTACCAGACACCGTACCTTCCCTGCCGGCCCGAGCCACACGATCCCTGGGATCTTTCGCACCAGGCCGTTTGGGAAGCGGACGGTATTATCTCGGACACTCCCGACTTTGCCCCCTGGGCCAACGCCTGCGAAGATGTATCGCAGCTTGCCCAGGAATTTGCGCGCCGCTACGGATTTTAGTGACGCACTCGACCCGACCATGTCGTTTACGTTAGGAACGGTTTCATGAACCTCCGCTCATCTCTTGCCTGCACCTCGAGCGATATCGCTCGCTGGGGGCTGCGCTCCGTCCTTAAGCGCCAGGGCGGCGTACTCCCCGGCCGCATCGCCATGAAGATCGACCCCGAGTTGCTGAGCGACCTCGCTGGCCTTGTCGACCGCAGCGTGGTGATTACGGGTACTAATGGCAAGACCACCACTTCCAACCTCATCGCCGACGCCGTTGCTGCCAGCGGTGCTGCCGTGGTGTGCAACCGTGCCGGCAACAATATGGAGCCTGGTGTGGTAGGTGCTCTGCTCGAGGCCCGCGGCGACCTTAAACACACCAGCAGCGGCAAGCGCGTGGGCGTTTTTGAGTGCGATGAGCTTTACACCGTACGCGTTCTGCCCAAGCTCAAGCCGACGTACTTTGTGCTGCTCAACCTGTTCCGCGACCAGCTAGATCGCTATGGCGAGATCGATCACACCCAGGAGGTCATCGCCCACGCGTTGGAGCTTTCGCCGGCAACGACGCTCATCTACAACGCCGACGACCCGCTGTGCGCCTCGATTGCCGCGCGCGTTCCCAATGCGAGTATTGCCTTTGGCATCGACGGCGCCACCGACACCGAGTCCGACCGCATTAGCGACTCGCGCTTTTGCTCGCAGTGCAACGCCCCGTTGGAGTACGACTACGTGCAATACGGCCAGCTTGGCGCATACCATTGCCCCTCGTGCGGTTGGGCACGCCCCGCACTGGTCCGCCGTGTGACGGGCGTGAAGCTCGGCTGCGCCGGCTACGGCTTCGACCTGGTCTTTGGATCTGCGCCCGACGCGGCTGCCGTACACATCGCCACACGCTACAACGGTCTGTACATGGTCTATAACGTTGCCGCCGCCTTCTTTGCCGCACGCGAGTTGGGCGTGGACACGGCGTTTCTACAGCCTACGCTCGATGCCTACGTCCCCGCCGGCGGACGTATGGGCCGCTGGGAGATCGCCGGCCGTACCGTCGAGGCAAACCTGGCCAAAAATCCCGTGGGCTTCGATCGCCAGATCCAGTCCATTAAAACGGCAGGCGGCAGGCTCTGCGCCTTCTTCCTGAACGACAACGACGCCGACGGCCACGATGTCTCGTGGATCTACGACGTCGACTTCGAGCGCATCGCCGACACACCGGGTCTTGTCGCCTTTGCCGGAGGCACGCGTGCGCACGACATGCAGGTACGCCTCAAGTACGCCGGCATCGATGCCGCGATTATCTCGGACGTCGCGCAGGCAATTGGCGCCGTTGCGGATGAAGCCGCAGGCGACACTTTCTATGCCGTCGCCAACTACACGGCCTTCCCGCCGCTGGTCAAAGAACTCGATGGGCTGAAGGGCACCACCGCCGACGCTGTTGCCGGGCGCGCCGTAGCCCGTGCCGACGGCGGCACTCTTCCCGTCGGCATCGCGCCAGTCGAGCTTTCGCGCCCGCTGCGCATCGTCTACCTGTATCCCGATGCCCTTAACCTCTACGGCGACGGCGGCAATGTTATCGCGCTCGAGCGCCGCTGCGCCTGGCGTGGCATTCCCGTGCGTGTGGACGAGGTCCGTATGGGCGAAACGCTTGATTTGACCGATGCCGATATCGTCATGATGGGCGGTGGCTCCGACCGCGACCAGCTGGCGGTCGCACATGAAATGCTCGCCCAAAAAGACAAGGTCGCATCCTATGTTGAGGATGGCGGCTCGCTGCTCGCCATCTGTGGCAGCTATCAGCTGCTCGGCCGTTCGTACTATATGGGCGAGGATCGCATTGAGGGTCTGGGGGTCATTGCCGCCGAAACCGTACGCGGCTCCGACCGCCTGATCGGCAACGTAGCCGTCAAAACCGATCTGGCACCCGAGCCCTTTGTGGGATTTGAGAACCATGGCGGCCGCACGCTTTTGGACGCCGATGCCACGCCGCTCGGAACGTCCGTCGTCACGGGCACCGGCAACAACGGCGATGATGGTCTTGAGGGCCTCATCTACAAGGGCGTCATCGGCACGTACCTGCACGGACCGGCACTGCCCAAGAACCCCGAACTCGCCGACTGGCTGATCGCGCATGCCCTCGAGCGCCGCGGCGATGCGCAGGCCACAGCCCTGCTGCCGCTCAAACCCCTCGACGACACCTACGAGCACGCCGCCCACGACGCCGCGATGAAGCTCCTCCCCTAACGCCTCGCCACCACAAAGGGGACAGGCACCTTTGTGGTGGTTTTTCAGTTTGCCAAC
>CALHJX010000240.1:0-1648 GCA_938033385.1 uncultured Collinsella sp.
GGCTCGGGTGCGCGCGATATCGCGGCCGCGCTGGGCGCCTCGTACGTTCAGGAGGTGGTCGCCAACGCGCTCGCGATCAGCAGGTTCTATCCGCAGACGCGCTGCGCCATCGAGCTGGGCGGCCAAGACGCCAAGATGATCTTCTTCCGCACCAACGATAAGGGAGACATCGAGGTTGCCGACATGCGCATGAACGGCTCGTGCGCAGTCTGTACCGGTGCATTTATCGACGAGATGGCAAAGCTCATGGGGGTCGGCACCGAATCGGGCGAGTTCGAGCAGCTCGCAAGCCGGGGAACGACCGTCCACGAGGTCTCGGGCCGCTGCGGCGTGTACGCAAAGACCGATATCCAGCCGCTGCTCAACGAGGGCATTCCTACCACCGACCTGGCGCTTTCGGCGCTTCACGCGGTCGCCCGCCAAACGATCGGCGGTCTGGCCCAGGGTATCGACATCGAGCCGCCGGTAATCTTCGAGGGCGGTACGCTCGCCTACAACCCCACGCTGGTCCGCGTGTTCCGGGAGCAACTGAATCTATCGGACGATCAGGTTATCGTCCCGCGCGATCCGCAGATCATGGTCGCGCGCGGTGCCGCCCTGTCGCTGACCGACATGTTCGCATCGTCCCAACCGATCGACCTTCCCGACGCTTTTGTCCGGCTGGATAAGCTCGAGACGGTCGCGCCCGCAAGCGGGGAGGGACGTCTTGCCCAGCCCTTTTTTGCCACACCTGCCGAGCAGGAGGATTTTACGGCACGCCATGGCAAAGAGACGCCGGCAAAGGGTCCGGATGCGTATGCGCCCGGAGAGACGGTGCGTGTGGCGCTCGGTATCGATTCGGGGAGCACGACGACCAAGTTCGCCCTGGTCGATGAGGCGGGTGAGCTTGTCGATTCGTTCTACGCGTCTAATAACGGCAGACCGCTCGACGTCGCCCAACAGGGTCTTGTCAGCTTGAAGAACCGCTGGGAGACAGCGGGAGTCACGCTTGCGATCGATGCCGTGGGCACCACGGGATACGGCGAGGAGCTTTTCGCGCGCGCGTTTCACGCCGACTACCATACGGTCGAGACGGTCGCGCACACCCGCGCCGCGTGCGCATGCGTTCCCGATGCGACCTTCGTGCTCGACATCGGCGGACAGGATATGAAGGCCATCTGGCTCAACCACGGCGTGCTGACCGATATCGTCGTCAACGAGGCGTGCTCTGCGGGCTGCGGCTCGTTCCTCGAGGGTTTTGCCAAAAACCTCGGAATAGCCGTTGAGGATATCGCGACCGAGGCATTTTCGTCCAAAGCCCCCGCCGTTCTCGGCAGCCGCTGCACGGTGTTCATGAACAGCAGCGTCGTTTCCGAGCAGCGGCGCGGTAAGGGTCCGGGCGACATCATGGCCGGTCTCTGCCGTTCGATTATCGAGAACGTGTTCACCAAGGTCATTCGCGTTTCAAATCTCAACCGTCTGGGCGACAAAGTCGTCGTCCAGGGCGGCACGTTCCGAAACGACGCGGTGCTGCGCGCATTCGAGCAGTATCTGGGCAAACCCGTCACGCGTGCGCCCCACCCGGGGCTGATGGGCGCTATCGGTATCGCCCTGCTCGCGCGCGAGGAATGCCGCAAGGGCGACGCCGGCACGTCGTTTATCGGGCTCG
>CALHJX010000241.1:0-1776 GCA_938033385.1 uncultured Collinsella sp.
GCCGGCGTTGGCAGCCTTACCGGGCATAAAGGCGACGCCGTTCTTCTGGAAGTAGGTCGTGGCCTCGATGGTCGTGGGCATGTTCGCGCCCTCGCCGACCACCTTGCATCCGTTGGCGACGAGTGCCTGGGCGTCCTCGAGCAGCAGCGTGTTCTCGCGAGCGCAGGGCAGCGCGATATCGCAGGGAAGCTGCCACACGCCGCGGCCGTCGCCCTCGTGCCACACGGCGTTAGGCTTCTCGTCAACGTACATGGCGAGCGTAACGCCCTTGTCGTGGCCAGAGCGCTTCTTGTTGTAGATGTGCTCGAGCACGGTGTAGTCGATGCCGTCGGGATCCTCTACCCAGCCGTGGGTATCGGAGCAGGCGAGCACCTTGCCACCGAGCTGAGTGACCTTCTGGACCGCATAGATAGCGACGTTGCCGGAGCCGTGAACGACGACGTTCTTGCCCTCGAAGGAGTCGCCGCGGCTCTTGAGGTACTCGTCCACAAAGTAGGCCAGGCCGTAGCCGGTAGCCTCGGTACGGGCGAGCGAGCCGCCAAAGGAGAGGCCCTTGCCGGTAAGGACGCCGGTCCACTCGTTGGTCAGGCGCTTGTACTGACCGAACAGGTAGGCAACCTCGCGGCCGCCAACGCCCAGGTCGCCGGCGGGAACGTCGGTGTTGGGGCCGATGTGGCGATAGAGCTCGGTCATAAAGGACTGGCAGAAGTGCATGATCTCGTTGTTGGACTTGCCCTTGGGGTCAAAGTCGGAGCCGCCCTTGCCGCCGCCCATGGGCAGGGTGGTCAGGCTGTTCTTGAGGATCTGCTCCAGGCCCAGGAACTTGAGCATACCCAGGGTGACCGTCGGATTAAAGCGCAGGCCGCCCTTGTAGGGTCCAATGGCAGAGTTGAACTCGACGCGGTAGCCGCGGTTGACCTGAACCTTGCCCTGGTCGTCGACCCAGGGGACACGGAACATAACGATGCGCTCGGGCTCGACGAGGCGCTCAAGCAGGGCGGCCTCCTCGTACTCGGGATGGGCGTCGAGCGCCGGCTGGATGGTGCCGAGGATCTCGGTCGCGGCCTGGATGAACTCAGGCTGCTCGGGATAGCGGGCCTTGAGCTCGTCGAGAACTTTCTGCGTGTAGCTCATGCTTCCTCCAATGATGGGAAACGAAAAATGTTGATCGCGGCACCCTATGCGCCGCGAACTTTATCGAGTATGGATAATATCGCACTGTTGCAGCAAAGTTTCGCATAAGCCGACGAGCAGATGTTTCGTTTTGATTACGATGCAGGTAGAAGCGTTTTTGAGTGCCTGACGTGCAAAACCTGTGTTTCAAACCTGTTTCGTCCACATGTTCCAAACCACCACATTGGGGCACCTTTGTGGTGGTTTTGGTGGTTAGAGGACGAGCTGGTGGTAGTCGGCAGGGGTTATGCGGCCCTCGGTGGCGGCGCGGAAGGCGGCGAGCGCATCGCCCGAGAACGGCATGGCCCAGCACAGGCCGCAACCTGCGGTAATGGAGCCGGGCAAAGGCATAATGCGCCCGGGCACGCCGGCATGCAGGCAAAGCTGCTCGCACTCCATCACATCGAAGGTGCTATCGAACGAAACGATGATCTTGCGCTCGTGGTCGAGGGCATCACCGGACGGGCCTTCGCGGTGTGCCTCACGATACGCCGCGGCGGCCGCTTCCTCTTCCGCAGTATGTCCACAGCCACCGCAGCCGCAGGTACAGGGCTCGGAACCATCGCAAGTGCAAGGCTCTCCGGTGTCGGGACAAATATCGTG
>CALHJX010000242.1:0-4966 GCA_938033385.1 uncultured Collinsella sp.
AGCTCGCGGAGATGGCGCCGCCGATGGCAGCGGTGATGTGGTCGTAGCCCACGCCGATATCGGTCACCAGCGGCCCGAGCACATAAAACGGGGCGTTGTGGCACAGGCGCTTCTGCAGCTTCATGTTGGCGGCGATCTCGTCGAGCGCCATGTGACCCGGGCCCTCGACCATGACCTGGACGCCGGCGGCCCAAGCACGCTTGCATAGCTTGCCCAGCTCGATCATCTCGGCGGTCTCGGTGGCGTCGTTGGAGTCGTAGAGGCAGCCCGGGCGGCAGGAGTCGCCGAGCGAAATCGTCACGTCGTACTCGTGGCAAATCTCGAGCAACTCATCGTAGAACTCATAGAACGGGTTCTCGTTACCGGTGACCTCCATCCAGCCAAACAGCAGCGAGCCGCCGCGGCTCACGATGTTCATGAGGCGGCCGGTCTCCTTAAAGGTCTTGGTGACCGACTTGTTGATGCCGCAGTGGATGGTCATAAAGTCCACGCCGTCCTCGGCGTGCGCGCGCACGACCTCGAACAGGTCGTCCTTGGTAAGCTTGACCAGCGGCTTTTCCATGTAGCCGATGGCGTCGTACATGGGGACGGTGCCTACCATGAGCGGCGTCTCGTCGATGAGCTGCTGGCGGAACTGGCGCGTCTTGCCCGAGTTGGAGAGGTCCATGATGGCGTCGGCGCCAAAGTCCTCGGCGATCTTGACCTTCTTCCATTCCTCGGCGGCATCGGCCTTGTCGCCCGAGATACCCAGGTTCACGTTGACCTTGGTGGACAGGCCCTCACCGACGCCAAAGGCGCGCATGCCCTTTTTGATGTGCACGATGTTGGCGGGAATGGCGATGCGGCCGTCGGCCACGCGCTCGCGGATGTACTCGGGGTTGCGATGCTCGCGCTCGGCGACTTCCTTCATCTGCGGCGTGATCTGCCCGGCACGGGCGAAGTCGATTTGCGTGACGAGCTTGGGCTCGGTCTGTGTGCTCATTGGCACGGCTCCCTTCGTTGGCATTACCCATATCAGGTTTGCGGGTCAGGGCGGGCGCGCCCAGTCTCAGCCTGCCGTCTTGTCCTGCAAGCTCCCCGTTTATGTAATGGGCTCAAGTATAGCTCGAATGGGTACGATTGGGCCAACGAGCGTGCCCGTGGGGAGGCGAACATGGAAGACAAGCATCTATATCGAGAGACACAATGGGATGTATCGGCCGAGGAGGGCCGTGCGCACCATGGCCTTGTCGCGATTGGCTTCGCGGTGCTTGCCGTGCTGGTGATTGCCCTTTGTATTTGGACGTTTGGCGGTCGCGGCGGCGCTGCCTGGGAGTTTGAGGCCGATGATAGCCTACCGATTATGACGGTGAGGAGTACTGGCGGTAATGCCAATACGCTCGCCATTCCGGGCGATTATTGGTACCCGCGCGATGAGTTTGTGCAGTTGCAGCTGAGTGGTGGGTCCATTCCAGGCGAAGAAATCGAACGCGTGACGTTTGACGCGGCGCTCAAAACGCTGACGGTGAAGCTCAAAGATCAAGGAGATGTGCCCACGACCATGGATATCGCCCTGACGGAATGGCGCCTGGAGCCCCCGGCGGGTGTCAAGGTGACCGAGGTAGAGCACGTTAAGGTTACCTACCAAGATGGCTCTACGAGCGAGATCGCCAAAGCCGACGGCTTGGCGGGATAGACGCCGTGCCTAGTCAGCACACTCAAAAGTAGCGGTGGTCCTACAAGGCCTGTTCGTTCAGGAAGACCAAAGTGTTTTTATTTGAAAGCTCGGGAAAGTGACGATAACCAACGTCGAACGCGGTGAGCCCGCTTACATCCTCGAGCTTGTTTTCTGCCATCCAGCGCACCATGGAGCCGCGTGCCTTTTTGCTGGCGGTCGAGCGCTGGATGGGCTTGCCGTTGCGGATGCCTTCGCCAAAGAGGCATGTGACGACCGTGACATCGGTGGTGAGGCGGGGCAGAACGGCTTTGGCGTATTCCGCGCTGGCGAGATTGACGATCGTAGCGTTGGAGCTCGCCGGAGCGATGGTCCGTGCGAGCTTGTCGCCCCAAAACGCGTAGAGGTCTCGGGCGTTGTCGACGGCGAGCTTGGCTCCCATTTCGAGCCGATAGGGCTCAACGCCATGGAAAGGCCGCACGCATCCGTACAATCCGGAGAGGATCCAGAGATGGTTTTGCAGCCAGTCGAGCTGTGCGGCATCCATGACCTCGGGCGCCATGCTTTGGTATTGGATGCCGTGGTAGGACATGACGGCAGGGGAGAGGTGACGGGCGAGTGCGGGATTGTCGAGATCGCCGTTTTTCAGGATGGGCCCGAACTCATGCAGGGTGTTGAGGCAAGGCCCCAACAGTTTGTCACTCACGTTCCATAGCGCCTGCAGGCCGCCGCTGCCTTCATTCCGCTCGATATCTAGCAGTGCGCGGTGGAGGCGAGCTGTCTCGCGCACAAAGGGTGGAATGCCCAGGACTTCAAAAGCATCTTGGGCCGCGCGCATCTGCTTGGCGGGCGAAATGATGACCTGCAGCATGAACTCTCCTCTGCCAAAAAGGAAGTTGCGGTGGAATACGGTCTGTTTTGGCCGTTTATGGGCCAGTTTAGTCCGTATTTCACCGCAACTGATGAAGGGTCGGTTAGGCGCGCTCGAGGAAGGCCTTGTAACCGCGATATGCCTCGTAGATATCGGCCTTGTTGGCGACCTCCCACAGGGCGTGCATGGACAGGACGGCAACGCCGGAGTCGATGACGTTCATGCTGTACTTGGCCATGATGTAGGCGATGGTGCCGCCGCCGCCCGCGTTGACGCGACCGAGCTCGCAGGTCTGGAAGTCCACGCCGGCCTCATCCATGATGTCGCGGACGAGAGCCACGTACTCGGCATCGGCGTCGTTGGAGCCGCCCTTGCCGCGGCTGCCCGTGTACTTGTTAAAGCACAGGCCACGACCCATAAAGGCGGCGTTCTTGGTTTCGAACTTGCCGGCGTAGCCCGGGTCGAAGCCGGCGGACACGTCAGAGGAGAGCATACGGCTGTGGGCGAGTGCACGGCGCAGGGCCAGCGGGCTATCCTCGCCGGCGAGCGCCATGATCTCGGCGACGGTGTTCTCGAAGAAGCGGCTCGTCATGCCGGTGGCGCCCACGGAGCCGATCTCCTCCTTGTCGACGATGAGCGTGATGCTCGTGCGCTCCACGTTTGCGACGTTGATCTGGGCAAGCATGGAGGGGTAAGCGCAGACACGGTCGTCGTGGCCATAGCCCAAAATCATGGAGCGGTCGAGGCCCATGTCGCGGGCGGGACCGGCGGGCACGACCTCGATCTCGGCGGAGAGGAAGTCCTCCTCCTCGACGTCGTATTGCTCCTTGAGGATGTCCAGGAACATCTGCTTGACGGGCTCCTTGGGGGCGTCCTTGTCGTCCTCATCGAACTTGACGGGACGGCCGCCCACGATCACGTCGAGGATCTCGGCGTCGACGGCGTCCTTGGCGGGCTTGGACATCTGCTCGCTCGAGAGGTGGATCAGCAGGTCGGAGATGGTAAAGACCGGATCGTCTGCCTTGTCGCCGATGTTGATGTCGACGGTGGTGCCGTCCTTTTTGCAGATGACGCCAACGAGTGCAAGCGGGGAGGCCACCCAGTGGTAGCTCTTGACGCCGCCGTAATAGTGCGTGTCGAGGTAGGCCATGTCGCCGGCCTCAAAGGCGGGGTTCTGCTTGAGATCCAGGCGCGGCGAGTCCACGTGGGCGCCCAGGATGTTAAAGCCCTGCTCGAGCGGGGCGGTGCCCAGGTTGACGAGCATAAGGTCTTTGCCGTGGTTGGCGGCGTACACTTTGTCGCCTGCCTTGAGTTCGCGGCCTTCGGCGATTACGGTCTCCAGGTCGACATAGCCCGCCTCCTCGGCCATCTTGATGCCGGTCTTGACGCACAAGCGCTCGGTCTTGTTCTCGCTCAAAAACTGCTTATAGCCGCGGCAAAGCTCCTCGAGCTCCTCGATTTGCTGTGGCGTGTACTTTTTCCATGCGCAGGGACGCTCCATGACGCAGGCTCCTTTCGGATCGATCGTGCTGGTTGATGTACCGTGAGCCATCGTATCACGCGCGGGCCCGCGGCGGCAGGGAAGCCTGATGTGCGGTGGCCGCGGGGCGGGGAGCGTGTAAACTGGTGTGAGCAAACCGTGCCCAGCCTAAAGCGAGGTATTCAATATGTCTGACAAGCGCCGTACCTTTGCCGTTATCGACGGCAATTCGCTCATGCACCGTGCCTTTCACGCCGTGCCGCCGACCATGAACGCGCCGGACGGTCGCCCCACCAACGCGATCTTCGGCTTCCTGAACATGTTCCTCAAGATGATCGACGCCTTTAACCCCGACGGCGTTGTTGTGGCGTTTGATAAGGGCAAGCCGCGCGTGCGCATGGAGATGCTGCCGCAGTATAAGGCGCAGCGCCCGCCCATGGACCCCGATCTGCATGCGCAGTTTCCTATGATCAAGGAGCTGCTCGTCGCACTCAACGTGCCGATTCTGCAGTCCGAGGGCTGGGAAGGCGATGACATTCTGGGCACTATGGCGCGTCTGGGTGAAGAGGCCGGCTGTGACATGCTGCTGGTGACCGGTGATCGCGATATGTATCAGCTCGTGACCGAGCACGTCAACGTGGTCTCGACCCGCAAGGGCCTGTCCGACGTGGCGATCATGACGCCCGAGAGCGTGGACGATCTGTATCACGGCATCACGCCGGCGCTCGTGCCCGACTTTTATGGTCTGAAGGGCGACACGTCCGATAACATCCCCGGCGTGCCGGGCATCGGCCCCAAAAAGGCGAGCGCGCTCATTGCGCAGTACGGTAGCCTGGACGAGGTCATCGCGCATGCTGACGAGGTCAAGGGCAAGATGGGCGAGAACCTGCGCGCGCACATCGACGACGCGCTGCTGAGCCGCAAGGTCGCGACCATCCGCACCGATGCGCCCGTCGAGCTC
>CALHJX010000243.1:0-9270 GCA_938033385.1 uncultured Collinsella sp.
CGATATGGCACCGTGGGGACACATGTATGTCAATCCTGGTCTAACAGAGCCTTATTTAAAGGTGGTGAAGATGATCCGACCTGGGACATGGAATAGGTCATAGGCCCATAAATTTCGCAGCAGAGCGACTCCAACCATGTATCCTAAGTTCCGAGGGCTTTAGTATTTGGTCGATCGCGAGTTCCGCACGAGCCGGAGGCCACTTAATGTGGCCTCCGTGCGAGCCAGGACTGTAGAGCAGCAAACTTAAACCGCAGGCCGCCCGGGTCGGGAATCCGCCCCCGCGCACAGAAGGAGATTCCTTTTGTGTAGGCTTTGCGGAAATATGGCTATTTTGGGATACGCCCGGCGGCGTGGTCTGTTGACGGCACAGATAACGGCACGTATCCTATCGAACTGCGTGTTTCGTAGGGGGATGCTGACCCCTCGATTCAAGCCGTTGCACTTTACAGAAAGCTGGAATCATTCGAGAAGGAGTACGCTTTGCCTACTATTAACCAGCTGGTTCGCCAGGGCCGTCGTTCCGTGCCCAAGAAGTCCAAGAACGCTGCTCTGCAGCACAACTCCCAGAAGCGCGGCGTGTGCACCCGCGTCTTCACCACGAGCCCCAAGAAGCCGAACTCGGCTCTTCGTAAGGTTGCCCGTGTTCGCCTCGTCAACGGCATCGAAGTTACTGCTTACATCCCGGGTGAGGGCCACAACCTGCAGGAGCACTCCATCGTGCTCGTCCGCGGCGGTCGTGTCCGTGACCTCCCTGGTGTCCGTTATCACGTCATCCGTGGCGCCTACGACGCTGCTCCGGTCCAGAACCGTATGCAGGCCCGTTCCAAGTACGGTGCTAAGCGCCCCAAGGCTAAATAAGCCAGATAACGTTTTGATACTTTCGCCGTGTGCCGCCTAAGCGCCGCACGGTAGACACTTAAGGAGATTTCACATGCCGCGTCGTGCAGCAGCTAATCGTCGTGAGGTTCAGCCTGACGCCGTTTACAACAACCGCCTGGTGACTCAGCTCATCAACAAGGTCCTTCTTGACGGCAAGAAGGCCACCGCTGAGCGCATCGTTTACACCGCTTTCGAGATCGTTGCCGAGAAGTCCGAGGGTGGCGACGCTCTCGCTACCTTCAAGAAGGCTATGGACAACGTCAAGCCCACGCTCGAGGTTAAGCCCAAGCGTGTCGGTGGCGCTACCTATCAGGTCCCGATGGAGGTCAACTCCCGTCGTTCCACCGCTCTGGGTATCCGCTGGATCGTCAACTTCTCCCGCGCTCGCAAGGAGAAGACCATGGCCGAGCGTCTCGCCAACGAGATTCTCGACGCTTCCAACGGCCTGGGCGCTTCCGTCAAGAAGCGTGAGGACGTCTTCAAGATGGCCGAGGCCAACCGCGCGTTCTCTCACTATCGTTGGTAAGTTAAGGTAAGGAACTAACATGGCTAAGCCTAAGTACAAGCTTTCCGATACCCGTAACATCGGCATCATGGCTCACATCGATGCCGGTAAGACCACCACGACCGAGCGTATTCTTTACTACACCGGTAAGACCCACAAGATCGGTGAGGTCCATGAGGGCGCTGCCACCATGGACTGGATGGTTCAGGAGCAGGAGCGCGGCGTAACCATTACCTCCGCTGCTACCACGTGCTTCTGGAACAAGGACGGTAAAGACTACCGCATCCAGATTATCGACACCCCGGGCCACGTTGACTTCACCGCTGAGGTCGAGCGCTGCCTGCGCGTCCTCGATGGCGCTGTCGCCGTCTTCGACGCCGTTGCCGGCGTTCAGCCCCAGTCTGAGACCGTTTGGCGTCAGGCTTCCACCTTCAACGTCCCCCGTATCGCCTTCATCAACAAGTATGACCGCGTGGGCGCTGACTTCTTCAACGCTATCGAGACCATGAAGGATCGTCTCGACGCTAACGCCGTGGCCGCTCAGGTCCCGATGGGCGCCGAGGACAACTTCTGGGGCGTCATCGACCTCGTCACCATGACCGCATGGGACTTCAAGGCCGACGACAAGGGCATGACCTACCCCGAGCCGATGGACGAGATCCCGGCTGAGTTCGCCGACATCGCTGCCACCAAGCGCGAGGAGCTCCTCGACGCTGCTGCCAGCTTTGACGACGAGCTCATGGAGAAGATCCTCATGGAGGAGGACTTCACCGTCGAGGAGCTCAAGGCTGCTCTGCGCAAGGGCGTTCTGTCCAACGAGCTCAACCTCGTCTTCGTGGGTTCCGCCTACAAGAACAAGGGCGTTCAGGAGCTGCTCGACGCTGTCGTCGACTACCTGCCCAGCCCGCTTGACGTTGAGGCCGTCACCGGTACCGATCCGGACACCGGCGAGGAGATCCAGCGTCATCCTTCCTTCGACGAGCCCTTCTCCGGCCTGGTCTTCAAGATCATGACCGACCCGTTCGTCGGTAAGCTCACCTACGTCCGCGTTTACTCCGGCCGCGCCGAGTCCGGCTCCTACGTTGTCAACGCTTCCAACGGTCAGCGCGAGCGCCTCGGCCGCATCCTCGAGATGAACGCTGCCGAGCGTATCGACCGTGACGACGCTGCCGCCGGCGACATCGTCGCTTGCGTCGGCTTTAAGAACTCCACCACCGGTGACACCCTGTGCGCCGAGGGTAAGGAGATCGTCCTCGAGAAGATCGAGTTCGCTAAGCCCGTTATCGACGTTGCCATCGAGCCCAAGACCAAGGCTGAGCAGGACAAGATGTCCCTGGCTCTGACCAAGCTCGCCGAGGAGGACCCGACCTTCCAGGTGTCCACCAACCACGAGACCGGCCAGACCATCATCGCCGGCATGGGCGAGCTGCACCTCGAGATCATCGTCGACCGTCTGCTCCGCGAGTTCAAGGTTGACGCTAACGTTGGTAAGCCCCAGGTTGCCTACCGCGAGACCGCTGGTCACGACGTCGAGAAGGCTGAGGGCAAGTTCGTCCGTCAGTCCGGTGGTCGCGGTCAGTACGGCCACGCCGTCATCAAGCTCGAGAAGATGGAGGAGGGCTTCGGCTACGAGTTCGTCAACGCTATCGTCGGCGGTGTCGTGCCCAAGGAGTACATCCCGTCCATCGACAAGGGCATCCAGGAGGCCCTGAACACCGGTGTTATCGCCGGCTTCCCGGTCCTCGACGTTAAGGTCACCCTGTTCGACGGTTCTTACCACGAGGTCGACTCTTCCGAGGCCGCCTTCAAGATCGCCGGTTCCATGGCTATCAAGGACGCCCTCAAGAAGTCCGATCCGCAGCTGCTCGAGCCGATCATGGCTGTCGAGGTCGAGACCCCCGAGCAGTACATGGGCGACGTTATGGGCAACCTCTCCGGTCGCCGCGGCAAGATCGAGGGCATGGAGGATCGCAAGAACAGCAAGCTCATCCGTGCCAAGGTGCCGCTGGGCGAGATGTTCGGTTACGCTACCGACCTTCGCTCCCAGACCCAGGGCCGTGCATCCTACACGATGCAGTTCGACTCTTATGAGCCCGCGCCCAAGTCCATCGTGGACGAGGTCATGAGCAAGAACGCCTAAGTTCGAGCTCCCTGTTACGTAATCCGCGAGAACATCTCTCGCACTCTTTGGAGGTTTAAGTTGGCTACCCAGAAGATCCGCATTCGCCTCAAGGGCTATGATCACGAGGTCGTCGATCAGTCCGCGAAGCTCATCGTCGAGACCGCTCAGAAGACCGGCGCTCGCGTTTCCGGTCCTGTCCCCCTGCCCACCGAGCGTAACCTGTACACGGTTATCCGCTCGCCGCACGTGAACAAGGACTCCCGTGAGCAGTTCGAGATGCGCACCCACAAGCGCCTCATCGACATCCTCGACCCCACCTCGGGCACCGTTGATTCGCTCATGCGTCTCGACCTCCCCGCTGGCGTCGACATCGACATCAAGCTCTAAGCGATATCGCTCATAGCTTAAAGAGCCCCGCTGCCATTATGGTAGCGGGGCTCTTTTGCTTTGCATGATGGCCTTAGGGGATCGGGTAATGCTACCGAGTAGGTGGCTGCGGCGCCTTATTCGCTCAAGGGACGCAGCGATGCCTCCTCAAAATGGAAGGATCGCAAGTCGTCTTCCGTCTCGATGCACGCTCGACCAAAGTCATCGACGGTTTTAAAGATGCCTCGCGCCAGCTCGTCCCCAGCGGGGGAGCGGGCGATAACGTGCTCCCCAATCCAATTGAGGTGAGCGATATATTCGCTGTGGACGGGCGCGAGCGGTCCGGCGTCTTCTTCCATGGCGTTGAGACGTTCTGCCCATGTTTCTACAGCGTTCATGACCGCGTGATAGACCTCATCGAGGAGCGCATCGACGGTGGGAACATTCTTGTTGAGGTCTGAGAGGCCAATTGCCGCCAGGCCGCCATCGGGCACCCCCTGGGGCGTGTAGTTTACGTTGACGCCAATGCCGCAGACGGCGAAGGGCCCGCCCTCGTTGTCACGAGCCGCCTCGACTAAGATGCCGCCAAGCTTATGTCCTCGTGCGACGAGGTCGTTGGGCCATTTGAGGCCAATCTCGTTTGCAAGCCCCTGCTTTTTGAGCGCCTTGAGCACCGCTAGGCCGCTGACGGCGGCTAGACCAGAGTACTTTGCAGGATTAACGCATGGGCGCAGGACAATCGAAAGCAATAGGTTGCCGGCGGTTGAATCCCACTTGTGGCCGCGCCGGCCGCGTCCTGCTGTCTGAGCCCGGGCGGCAAGTCCTGTGCCGTGCGGCGCTCCTTGTTTTCCTGCTTCGAGCAGGTCATCGTTAGTCGATCCGGTTACGTCGACGATCGTTAATTTGGCATCCATAGCGGCTGCTACCTCCTTAATGAATAAGTGAATAACGCAATGGTGTCGTGAGGCAGACACAATGTGAAGCCTTTGTCGCATTTGGACAATTTAATGTTAACACGTCAACAAAGACTGAAATGCGCTATCCTCTCTTGGTCGATGTAAACACGTCAACAACGCAAAGGAGGTTAGTGATGGGTTTCACGATTCTTGGAACAGGCTCGGCGCTTCCTACGCGCAGTGTTTCCAATGACGAGCTGTCCGAGTTCCTGGACACCTCGGATGAGTGGATTTTTACCCGTACGGGGATCAAGAGCCGCCATGTGTGCACCGCCGAGTCACTCGACGACCTTGCCGTGGCAGCGAGCGAGCAAGCGCTCCAGGCGTCCGGACTCGATGCGAGCCAGCTGGATCTTATCGTCTGCTCGACGACGACGGGCGATCATCTCGTTCCTGCCGAAGCGTGCGCCGTTGCTGAGCGCCTGGGTGCCACATGTCCTGCCTTCGACGTTTCGGCGGCTTGTGCCGGCTTCGTATTTGCGCTCGATGTCGCCGAGGGCTATATCGCTCGAGGACGAGCCAAGCATGTGCTTGTCGTTGCCTCCGAGCAGATGACGCGCGCGCTTGACTGGTCAGACCGCGCCACGTGCGTGCTCTTTGGCGATGGCGCGGGCGCTGCAGTGATAGGGGCTGGGGGAGACAACCCCCTTGCCGTTGAGCTTTCGACGGCGCCCGACGTCGAGACGTTGCGCGTTCCCGGTCTGGTCGGCACCTCGCCGTTTAAGGACTCCGCAGATAGCGCGAGCGTGCTGTCCATGAATGGTCGCCGCGTGTTCAAGTTCGGCGTCAACGCCATCTGCGACACGGTCCATAAGCTTGCGAGCGATGCGGGCATTTCGGTCGAAGACATCGATCATTTTGTATTCCATCAGGCTAACGAACGAATCCTGAGTCAGGCGGTCAAGCGTCTCGGCGTGCCAGACGAGCGCGTGGTTCGAACGCTACGCGAGACCGGCAACATTTCGAGCGCCTGCATTCCCTTTGCGCTTGACCGGCTGGCACGTACCGACGCACTGAATGAGGACGACACCATCGCCCTCGTTGGATTTGGCGCCGGCCTGGATATAGGTGGCTATCTGCTTCGTTGGAAGTAGTCGCACATAGGAAATAAAAACGCCCATAGGGCACAAACAAAGGAGAACTACCATGGCAGATCAGAAGACCTTCGAGCGCGTTTGCGACGTTATCCGCGAGACCGCTGGCCTTGACGACGTCGAGATGAAGCCCGAGTCCACGCTCGAGGAGATTGGCCTCGACAGCCTGGGCACCGTCGAGATCCTCGTCGCCGTCGAGGACGAGTTTGGCATTGAGCTCGATACCGAGGAGAACCCCAAGACGGTTGGCGAGTTCGCCGATACGGTCGAGGCGGCATTGGAGAAGTAGAGATGCTCAAGACTCCTCTCTGCGAGCTGCTCGGCATCGAAAAGCCCGTGTTCCAGGGCGGCATGGCCTGGATTGCCGATGCTTCGCTTGCCTCGGCCGTGTCCGAGGCCGGCGGGTTGGGAATCATCGCGGCCATGAATGCCGACGCCAACTGGCTGCGCGATCAGATTCACGAGCTGCGCACCAAGACGGATAAGCCTTTTGGCGTGAACGTCATGCTTATGAGCCCGTTTGCCGACGAGGTCGCACAGGTTGTGATCGACGAGCAAGTGCCGGTCGTCGTGACGGGTGCCGGCAATCCCACCAAGTACATGAAGGCTTGGAACGACGCGGGCATCAAGGTCATCCCGGTTGTTGCCTCGGTGGCGCTGGCGCGTCTCGTGGCGCGCCGCGGGGCCACCGCCGTGGTTGCCGAAGGCACCGAATCGGGTGGACATATTGGCGAGACGTCGACGATGGCGCTCGTTCCGCAGGTTGTCGACGCGGTCGATATCCCCGTTGTGGCAGCCGGCGGTATCGCGGATGGCCGCGGGGTGGCGGCCGCCTTTATGCTTGGCGCCGCTGGCGTCCAAGTGGGCACGCGTTTTCTCGTTGCCGATGAGTGTACCGTCTCCGAGCAATACAAAGAGCTGGTGCTCAAGGCGGGAGACACCTCGACGCGCGCGACTGGCCGTTCGACGGGACATCCGGTTCGCGCCCTCAAGAGCCCCTTCACCAACGCCTACGCCAAGAGCGAGGCGGCGGGCGCAAGCGTCGAGGAGCTCGGGGCCATGGGCACGGGCGCCCTTCGCAAGGCCGCCAAGGACGGTAATTACGAAGAGGGCTCGTATTTGTGCGGACAGATTGCTGGCATGGTCAACGAACGCCAGAGCGCACGCGAAATCGTCGACGATCTGGTCGATGGCGCCGAGCATGTCCTGAAGGGTGCGTTCGCATGGGTAGCGTAGCGTTTCTGTTTGCAGGCCAGGGTGCCCAGCATCCCGCGATGGGCGTCGACCTTATCGAAGCGTCGCCGGCGGCTGCCGAGGTGTTTGCAATCGCCGATGAGGTGCGCCCGGGGACCAGCGAGCAGTGCCAGAGCGCCTCGAAAGAGGAGCTCTGGCAGACCGAGAACACGCAGCCTTGCGTGTTCGTGCACGACTTGGCTGTCGCCGTCGCCCTGCGTGAGCGCGGTGTGGTGCCTGCCGCCTGTGCGGGATTCTCGCTGGGCGAGGTCGCCGCGCTCACCTTTGCGGGGGCATTCGATACGCGAGCGGGCTTTGAGCTCGTGTGCGAGCGCGCGGCGCTGATGGCCACGGCGGCTGAGCGCCACTCCGGCGGCATGCGCGCCGTCATCAAACTCGATGCGGCGCAGGTCGAGGGCTTGGCAAAACAGGCCGGCGAGGACTGTTGGCCGGTCAACTACAACAGCCCCCAGCAGACGGTTGTGGCCGGAGCGACCGATGCGTTGCAGACCCTCGACGTCCTGGTAAAAGAGGCTGGTGGCCGGGCCATGAAGGTCGCGGTGTCGGGTGCATTCCATAGCCCCTATATGGCCGAGGCGACCTGTGGCCTTGCTGCATATATCGATGCCGGTCACGCGCCGTCCCCGTTGCTCATTCCTGTTATGGCAAATATGACGGCGGCGCCCTATCCGGCCGACCCGCAGGCGGCATCGGAGGTGCTGACCAACCAGGTGAGTCATGCCGTGCGCTGGGTCGACACGCTGCATGCTCTGCAGGATCAAGGCATCGACACGTTTATTGAGGTCGGCCCCGGCAAAACGCTGTCGGGCCTGGTCAAGCGTACGCTGAGCGACGTTCGCGTGTATTCGTGCGAAACGGCCGAGCAGGTCGCAGCTATTGCCGACGAGCTCGCATAGTCCACAGGGCTGTAACCCGAAAGGAATGACATGGGCAACTTGAACAACGGCGCGCTCGAGCGCAACGACTCACGTCGCGTGGCGCTTGTCACGGGCGGCTCGCGGGGTATCGGCCGCGCCTGCGCTGTCCTGCATCTGGCTGAGCACATCGTTGAAATGATCTGCACCGCCGGATGCCAGCGACAGAGCGCCGGTGCCTGCTTCTACGCTGGACCACAGGCCCGCGAACGCGGTGCTGCTGCCGCCAACGCTCTTGTAAAGGACCTGCAGCACGTCGCCCAGGCTCTTGCCCTCGGCGTTCAGCTGGGCAAAGCTCTTGCCGGTCTGCTTCTGCAGAATTTTGCCGACGGAGGAGCCCGTGTCGCCCAGCTCATTGAGCATGGACTTGGTGTAGGTGGTGGCTTCTGCCGTGGCAATACCGTTGGCGGTCATGACGGCCAGTCCGCTGGAAAGGTTCTCCACGCTGACGTTGTAGGCTGCGGCCAGAGGGATGACCTTGCCCATGCTGGCGGACAGCTCGTCCACGCTGGTTTTGCCCAGATTCTGGGTCGTCAGCAGGACGTCCGACACATGGGTGGCCTGATCGGCGCTCAGGCCGTAAGCGTTCAGGGCGGTGGTCAGGATATCCACGGCGGACGTCGTGGAGGTAAAACCTGCAGCGGCCAGCTGGGCGGCCTGCCCAGCAAAGGCAACGGCGTTTGCCGTATCCTGACCGGCGCTGATGGCCTGATAAGTCGCTTCGGCGATGTCAGAGGCAGCAATGCCCATATTGCTGGATGTGCTGAGGATTTGCTGCTGCAGCTTATCCACCGACACAGCGCTCGTGTCTGCAATGGTGCTGACCTTTGCAAGAGACGTCTCAAAGGCAGAGCCGACGCTGACCGAATCCTTTGCCAGAGCCATGGCGGATATGATCGGCCTGACCAATGTCTATGAAAACAGCGACTCCGCCACCGTCATGCTGGATATGCCGCTGGTAAAACCGCTGGTGTCAAGCTTGGTATCGCCAAAAACACTGAAATCTGCTGCCACTTATGTCCACCTCTCAATCGGAGCGCGGGCACAAGGGCACAGGCTGTTATAACTTGATCTCTACCTCCCGCTTACAGGCGGGATTTTTGCATTTGACCCACACGCCGGCAGCTGTGGCGTGCGGCTCTGCCCACACCGGCAGCGCCCGCCCGCAGTAGGGGCA
>CALHJX010000244.1:0-4520 GCA_938033385.1 uncultured Collinsella sp.
CGCGTCTTCGCTCTCAATCCCAGCCGTATGGCCAGCGCTCTTCGGCTCCGCGTTCGGGCCAGCGTGGCTATCAAGGCCGCGGTGAACTTGCGCCCCGCTCGGGTCAGCGCAGCCTTCAGGGCCAGGGTGGCTATCGCGGCCGTTCCGATAGCAATCGTGGTCGTATGCCTCAGGGAGGCGGCCGCAACAGTTCCAGTCGTGGACGCGGCGGATCACGTACTCCTCAAAACAACGGGCTCGATCCGCGTATCGTCTACGCCGGCATCGGTGCCGTGGTGTTGCTGCTGATTGTGCTCATCGTGGTGCTTCTGCGCGGCTGCGCATCTTCGGCGCCCGAGAACACGCCCGACACGCCCACTGCTACCAAGACGACGACCAAGAAGTCTTCTAAGAAGACCGAAACGGTCGACGAGGACGAAGACACCGATGAGGCGACGGATGAGTCGACTGATTCGGACGCTACCAAGACGACGGCCAAGAAGGAAGAGAACGAGGTCACGAAGGTCAAGGTCTCCGTTGCCAAGGGAAAGACCGCGTGGATTGAGGTCAAGGTCGACGGCAAGTCGGTCTATGGCGCTCAGGCGACTGGCCCCTTTGAGCAGGAGTACACGCCCGAGTCCTCGATCGAGATCACCACGTCCAAGCCTTCCGATGTCACCGTTACCAAGAACGGTGAAAAGGTCCGTTACGATACCAAGACCTCGGGCGTGGCGCGCGTGACGATCACCGTTCCCAAGAAGGAGACGTCTGATTCCGAGAATGGTGAAAGTTCTGATGGTACCGACACCACCGATGGTACCGATACCACCGACGGTACCGATGCCCAGTCCACGGATGGCGCCGATACCGCAACTGACGGTCAGACACCCACCGATTCTACCGACAATTCGTACGATAGCTACTAGGCCGCTCGTACGCGAAAGGAAACATCATGGCTAAAGATTCCAGCTTCGACGTCGTGTCCGAGGTCAACATGCAAGAGGTCGACAACGCCTTCCAGCAGACCACGCGCGAGATTTCCCAGCGCTATGACCTTAAGGATTCCGGCGCCACGATCGAGCTTTCGAAGGGCGACAAGCTCTTTACGATCAACGCCCCGGCCGACTTTGTCTCCAAACAGATTGTCGACGTGCTGAGCTCCAAGCTCATCAAGCGCGGCATCGACCTCGAGGCTGTCTCGTGGGATGCTCCTCAGGCGGCATCGGGCGGCACCGTGCGCGTGCTCGGCCATATCGTCGAGGGTATCGACCAGGCGACCGCCAAGAAGATCAACAAGGACATCAAGGATCAAAAGCTCAAGGTCAAGGTGACCATCGAGGCCGACAAGCTGCGTGTTTCCTCTGCTTCGAAGGACGCGTTGCAGACCGTGATCCAGTTCCTGCGCGACCAGGACTACGGCCAGCCGCTGCAGTTCACCAACTACCGCTAATATCAATCGAAAGGACTCCTCTCCAACATGGATACACCGTTGGGCTCCGTGCTCTACATCACCCTCGGGTGCGCTAAGAACGAGGTTGACACCGACCGCATGCGTTCTCTTTTGACCGCCGCGGGCTACGAGGAGGCATTCGACCCGCAGGATGCCGATATCGCCATCGTCAATACTTGCTCGTTCCTCGCCTCCGCAACGTCCGAAAGCATCGAGACCACGCTCGAGCTCGCCAACGAGGTTCAGGACGGCGTTCGTTCTTGCCCCATCGTCATGTGCGGCTGCGTGCCGTCGCGCTATGGCGATGACCTGCCTGACGAGCTGCCCGAGGTCGCTGCCTTTGTGAAGGCCGACGAGGAAGATGGCATCGTGGCGGTCATCGATGGCGTGCTGGGTGTCGAGCGTGAGATTGCAGCCTATATCCCGCAGGTCAAACGTACCGTCGAGGGTGCTGTCGCCTACGTCAAGATTTCCGATGGCTGCAATCGCTTCTGCAGCTTCTGCATGATCCCCTATATTCGCGGCCGCTATCACTCGCGCAATGCCGAGAGCATCATCTCCGAGGTGCGCGACCTGGTTGCCGGCGGTGTGCGCGAGATCGTGCTGATCGGCCAGGACACGGGCATCTGGGGTACCGACTTTGCCGACGAGGACGTCGCCGATGGCTCGCCGCGCAATCTGGCGCAGCTGCTGCGTGCCGTCGCCGAGGCCGTGCGCCCGCACAACGTGTGGGTCCGCGTACTCTACCTGCAGCCCGAGGGCATGACCGACGAGCTTATCGAGACCATCCGCGATACGCCCGAGGTGCTGCCCTATATCGATATCCCCGTGCAGCACTGCGACGCGCGCATCCTCAAGGCCATGCGTCGATCCGGTTCGCGTCAGGAGCTCGAGGACCTGTTCCGTGACCTGCGCGAGCGTATCCCCGGTATCGTGATTCGCTCTACGGCCATGGTCGGCTTCCCGACCGAGACCGAGGACGAGTTCCGCGATCTTATTGACTTTATGGACACAGTCGGCTTTGATTACACGAGCGTCTTTGCCTACTCGCGTGAGGAGGGCAGCCTGGCCGCCAAGATGGAAGGTCAGGTTAACGAAGAGGTTAAGCTCGAGCGCGCCCAGGAGGCCATGGATCTGGCCGAGTCGCTCGGTTTTGCCGCCACGGCGGCCCATGTGGGCGAGCGCGCCCAGGTGATTGTCGACGGCATCGAGGAGACCGAGGACGGTGCCGAGCTCATCGGACATGCCTGGTTCCAGGCGCCCGATTCCGATGGTGCGGTGCATCTGGATGCCAGCGAGGCATCTGTGGGCGATATTCTGACGGTCGAGTTTACCGATAGCTTCTGCTACGAGCTTATCGGTCATGTTGTGGAGTAGGAGAGCGTCGTGGCTAACGAGAGCAATAAGGAACTGACGAGTGTTTGGACGCCCGCCAACATCGTGACGTGCGTGCGCATCGTCTTTATTCCGGTGTTCATGATTGTGTCGGCGCTGTCTCACACAAGCGTTGCCGGTACGGATTGGAGCACCTTCGACGGTCCGCTCGCCGCTGGCGCCTTTATTCTGTACGTCATCCTGTCGTGCACCGATAAGGTTGATGGCTACCTGGCTCGTTCGCGCAACGAGATCACCGACTTCGGCAAGTTCCTGGATCCCATCGCCGATAAGTTGCTCGTGTTCTCGGCCCTGCTGCTGTTCTTGGACTTTGGTGCCGTTACTGTGTGGTCGGTGTTCATCATCCTGTTCCGCGAGCTGCTGGTGAGCGCCCTGCGCATGGTCGCGAGCGCGGCCGGTGTTGTCGTTGCCGCCGATAAGCTTGGCAAGTACAAGACGGCGACTACGATGGTCTCCATCTGCGGCTACCTGTGCGTCTTTGCGATGACCGGCCTCCAGTTGGGGCCTGCGGAGCTGTTGCTCGGTCTCTATGGCGTCTCACGCTTCCTGTACGCCGTGGCCGTTATCCTGACCGTTATCTCGGGCGCTCAGTACTTCTGGAACTGCCGCAAGATCGTCTTTTCGGTCTAGGTCCTGGTAGGCATGACGGAATCATATGAGCAGATTGCCGCGCATAACGAAGAGCTCGCACGCGATATTGTCGAGCGTGCAAGCGTTCGTGGTGTGACGGTTTCGACGGCTGAATCTCTAACAGCGGGCATGATCGCCTCGACGATCGCCGATATCCCCGGTGCCTCGGCGGTGCTGCGCGGCGGTGCGGTGACGTACTGCGACGAGATTAAGCATTGCGTGCTCGGCGTTGAGCAAGAGACGCTCGACCGCTATACCGCGGTGTCGTACCAGACGGCGCGGGAGATGGCTGCCGGTTCGCTGGAGCTGTACCAGAGCGATATTGCCGTGAGCGCGACGGGCTATGCCGGCCCCGGTGGAGGCACCGAGGACGATCCGGCTGGAACCTTTTATATTGGCTGGGCGTATCGCTCGGCCAATGGGGGAGCGCCGGTCGTGGACTCCATTCGTTGTCACTATGAGGGCGATCGTTCATGCGTCCGTGCCCATGCGGTCGCTGAGGCACTGGGTCGCTTTGTCTACGTGCTCGATTCTATGGAATAGACGTGTTTTAAGGGGCCTCCGGGCCCCTTAATTGTGGAGATAGGGACCTCTGGCGAATTTGATCTTTGTGCAGGTAGTTATCGTAATCTTGCTCGTCATGCGTTGCTTGGTTCGCCTGCGGTCAAGTTTTTGGTCAGTGTTTGGTCGGCTTTTGGTTGGGTTTTGGAAAGGTCGGCTGCATATGATTTATCTGAACGGTTGACCACGAACAGCCGTTCGTTTATTATCGATGCAGGTTGTTAAGAGGAGGGCTATTCATGGCCAAGAATTCAGGTCCCGTACGTACCGTTCATGCTCGCACGACGGGTAAAGAGCGCGATGAGATGATCGCCACCACCAAGGCCGAGATCGAGAAGAAATTCGGCCAGGGTTCCATCATGAGGTACGGCGACGGTGGTCCCGAGCTCGAGGTCGAGGCCATTCCCACGGGCGCCCTGGCCCTCGATGCCGCGCTGGGCATCGGCGGCGTGCCGCGCGGACGTATCGTCGAGATTTACGGCCCCGAGTCCTCCGGTAAGACAAC
>CALHJX010000245.1:0-1993 GCA_938033385.1 uncultured Collinsella sp.
CATCGCGCGCGTGGCCGTCGCCGATCCGCCGGTGCTCATCCTGGACGAGGCCACGAGTTCCATCGACACGCGTACCGAAAAGCTCATCGAGCGCGGTATGGACCGCATCATGCGCGGTCGCACCACGTTTATGATCGCGCACCGCCTGTCCACTGTCCGCGACGCCGACGCCATCATGGTCCTCGAACACGGCCGCATCATCGAGCGCGGCACGCACGAAGAGCTGCTCGCCCAGCACGGCGAGTACTGGCAGCTGGCGCATGGCTTAAAAGAGCTGGATTAACCCGTTCGAGCACGATGCTTTGATCCCTCCGTGCCCCTCACCTCGCTTCAAACCATCACAACATTTGACGTTTTTTGCCAAAATCGGGAAAAGCATCGAATGTTGTGATGGTTTTTCTGCCACTCGACCGGGTGGATTCGCTTTCTTGCGCACGAAGGTGTGCGGACCCGTGGGCAGGGGAATAAGGTTGGTTATCCGACTCCATTGGAGGGCTCATGGACCTGCCGATCGTCCTGTCCCATAAGACTGCCTGGCTGTACCACAACGTGGCGCGCCCGTCCGAGCCGCTCTCGCGAGCAAGCAGCCTATACGATGAGGACTCGCTTGCCAACGAGGCGGAGCCGACCGCGAGCCTGCCCAAATTGGGACTCGATGCCAAGGGGCTGAGGGCTTCAACGGCAGTTGGGATCGTTACCGACTATCTGGTCTCACTTGGTATTCCACGAGAAGAGCTCGATCATATCGACACGCTCGTCAACTTTGATTTTGAGCGCTCGACGCCGGCTGGATTTAGGTGTCACGTGTTTGGGGCGCCGGTACCTCCATGCCATCTTATCGAGGTGGCAGAGGGCCTTCTAGTGGTTGATGAGGCCATGTGCTTTGTCCAAGCGGGTTCGTGGATGAGCGAGCTCGAGCAGCTGGAATATGGCTACGAAATCTGCGCCCGATACCATTTGAATCATCTGTCGACAGGCGATTATATCGAGATGGGGCAGAGGTACACCGTTGCCGACTTGATTGCTTATTGCAATGAGAACCGATCTCGTCAGGGGGGCTATACGCGCGGCCGCCGTGCTCAAGCGCGTGCACGATGGCGCGCGGTCGCCCATGGAGACGGCCACCGCAATCATGGTCGTAGCAAAACGTTCCCAGGGAGGGCTGGGATACGCCAAGGTTGAGCTCAACCATCGGGTCGATGTTCCCAACGAGTTCAAGTATCTCGCAAAGGCCGGGCATTTCGAGATCGACGTATATGCGCCTGCGAGCGGTACGGGGATTGAATACAACGGCTCGGACCATCTTGATAAACAGCGCAGCGCGTCGGATGCGGAGCGTATGACCGTGCTGAGCGCGCTGGGCTTTAGGATGATCGTCCTCACCGGGACTCAGTTTGCCCATCAGCTGCAATTGCACCGGGCGATGAACGCCATTGCACTCGCTATGGGCCTTAAGTGCGACCGAAGCGAAGCGTTCCAGAAACGTCAGAACGACCTGCGAGAATTCGTGATTCGACACTGGGATGGCGGCCTTTAGGGGCGTTTTGGTCCTTCCGCGGGGTGCCATGGGCAGGCAAACCATCACAACATTCGACGTTTTTTGCCAAAAACGGGAAAAGCATCGAATGTTGTGATGGTTTGTGTGCTGAGGGTGGGCTTGGGAAGCCGGTCTTTTTCGCAAAGTCCTTTCGTGTCGTACGTATGTCGACCCATTCTTCCCGTGCGGTACTATATTCCCTGAAGAATAATGGCCTGCGCGAGGGGAGGATTGCGTGGACGGGCACGTGCAACATGACGGCTTTGGCCGCGATATCAACTACCTGCGCATTGCCGTCACCGACAAGTGCAATTTCCGCTGCATCTATTGCATGCCGGCCGATGGCGTGGCGCCCCGCGCGCATGACGAGCTACTCAGTGCCGAGGAAATCGCCCGCTTTGTGCGCTTGGTGGCGGGGGAGGGCATTCGCCGCGTACGCCTGACGGGCGGCGAGGC
>CALHJX010000246.1:0-6265 GCA_938033385.1 uncultured Collinsella sp.
AGGGCACGAGCTGCTTGGTGAGCACCAGGCGGCCGAGCATGGCGAAGCCCATGGCAGGCAGGATGTTGGCGGCAACGCCAAAGCCAGCAAGGACAAAGGGCGGGATGAAGTCGAGCAGGCCCTGGATGGCGTCAGCACCCAGATAGAACGACAGCGAGCACAGCAGGAACGCCATGATGATACCGGTGGCACCGATCAGGAAGTGCATCGCATAGACACCCTTAAGGTTGCCCTGGCCGGAGAAGACATCAGCGCGGTCAACCAGGATCGGCAGGGCGGCGTTGAGGATGTTCTTGATGGCAAGGCACAGCGTGGCGATGGGCATGGCAAGCGCGATGGCTGCCTCGGTGCTCTGGCCCAGCTGGATAGCGAAGGCGCAGGCGAGCACGCCGCCGATCGTCTCATCAGGCGGCACGTAGGCGCCGATGGAGATCGAGCCCATGAACAGCAGCTCCAGACTCGCACCGATCGCAAGGCCGGACTGCAGGTCCCCCAGCACCAGGCCCACGAGCGGGCACAGGACGATGGGGCGGAACGCATAGAGCGTACCGAGCTGGAAGTCGAACTTACCAAATGCGGCGATAAGTCCGATGAGGATTGCTTGGGTAAGCATATATCCCCCTTTCCTAATAGGACACTACGAAGAGCTCAGACTCTTCGAAATTGAACGCCTAGAGCACGCTGGCGCAATCAACCTTGGGGTCATCGGCCAGGGGTCGAATCTCGACCTCAACGCCACGATCCAGCATCTCGCGCACATCGGCTTCCTCGGCCGCGGTCAGGAAAATCTGACGAGAGACCTGACGAGCATCGGGACGCTTCTCGTCCTTGGGCTTGGTGTTGCCCAGGTTGACCGACTTGATCTGCGGGCAGCCCTCAACAAGCTGCTTTGCCTCGGCGATGGTAGCGACGCAGATGATCATCTTGTATTTGTCAGTCACGCCCGAGTTAATGGCCTCGATGGCATTCGCCATATCCTTGATGACGAGCTTGCAGCCAGCAGGCTTGCCCATCTTGAGCGTCGTCTTCCACACCGGGTCGTTAGCAACCTTATCGCCCACGCAGAAGATGCAGTTAGAGCCAAGGCCCTGAACCCAGGAAACTGCGACCTGGCCATGAAGCAAACGATGGTCAACGCGAAGTAGCTGAATCATAATGTGACCCCCCAAAGGTCTTGTGCCGTCTTACGGCGTGTCAGTAGGCGCTGCGGATTAGAACTCTTCTTCCTCGTCGTCATCGACCAAAAGATCGTTGACAAACTTGACGCGCGTATCGTCCGCAGCGACGATGGCGCGAATCGTCTCCTCAACCGGCGCCGACTCGTCAGAGAACAGCAGCTGGATGAGGAGAGGAAGGTTCATGTTGGTAACGAGGTACGTGCGGGGACGCGTCTGGACGATCTTGGTGAACTCGTTGTTGACGCTGCCGCCAAAGAGGTCGGTGCAGACAACGACATCATCGTCAGCAGACATGCCTGCCAGCAGTTTTTGGGCCTCCTCGGCCACGTCCATGCGGCCATCGACGAACATCGAAAGATCGTGGACGTTGTCGCTAGCGCCCGAGAGCAGCTCGACGCTCTCCTTGATGCCGGTAGCGAAGTGCGCATGGCTGGCGATGATGTACTGTCTCATTCTGTGTTCCTCTCAATAGCCCGGCACGTTCCCGCACCCGTTTTCTTTAGTAGTCGAACTGGTGATAGTAGCGACGATACTTGAGGTTGTGCTTGGTGACCGTCTCGTAGTAGCGAGCCAGGCGGTCGGTCACGAGCACCGTCAGAATCCAGGGGGAGACGATGACGCGGAACTCGTCGTCAAGGCCGGGGATCGCGAACTCGGCGGTGTCGATGATATTGATGTCGGTGTCGCCGGTCACGCCGCGGGTCAGGAAGGCGCGGACGCGCTCGTCGAGCTTGCGGTTCTCGTCCTCGCCCATGAACAGGAACACGGGGACGCCGGGCTCCACGAGCTCGAGGGTGCCGTGGAAGAAGTCGGCCGAGGTGATGTAGCGGGTGCGCTTCCACTGCATCTCCTCGAGGATGCACATCGAGAAGAGGATGGTCTCGCCCCACAGGGCGCCGGAGCCGATGAACATGGTGTAGGGGGCCAGGGCGTACTTCTTGGCGAGCTCCTCGGCGCGCGGCTCGAAACGCTTGCGGATATCAAGCATGTCCTTCCAGATATCCTTGGTCTGCTCGATAAACAGATCGAACTTGGGGAAGCAGCCGCGGCGGTTGAGCAGGCGCAGGCCGAAGCAGTCGGCGAGGTAGTAGCCCATCTCGCAGCCGCCGTTACCGTGATCGGAAGCCATCTTGACGCAGTTCTCGGCACCGACAGCCTGGCCGATGGGGCCCTCGGGCTTGGTCATGGCGTAGACGCGCACGCCCATGCCCTTCATCTTCTTGACGGCCTCGAGGACCTCGGGGGTGGTGCCGGACTCGGAGGCGGTGAGCACGACGGACTTCTCGGTCATGCGCTTGTGGCCCATGGCGTTCCACTCGGCGGCGTGGATCAGGTAGACCTCGAGGTCGCGGTCGCCGAACTTGTTCATGAGGTACTCGAGCTGCATGAGCTCGTCCCAGGTGCCGCCGACGCCCATCAGGAACACGGCGTCGTAGCCCTCGTCGGCGACCTTGTCGGCGAGCGCGGTCATCTTCTTGCCGGTCTCGTAGAGCGCCTTGCCGTCCTCGAGATAGCCCTCCTGGTCGAAATGCATGATCTCGATCTTCTCGGTTTCCTTCATTTGTCTCTCCTTTCTGGGGTTGTTTCCACATCCCCCATGCCAACGGGCATCAAAACCCGCTTACATTCCGTAACACTCGGCCGCTTTGGCCTTAAGCGCATTGACTGACTCTTCGTAGCCCTCTGCCTTGACCTCCATTTGCTTGGAGACGGCATCAAGATACGGGTGCACGTCCCACGAGTTCAGACGCTCGGTGACAATCGCCGCCATCGTCTGGAAGAACACCAGGTTGGGAATCGCGCTCAGCAGCGGGGCCACCTGGGGCACTGCGATCTCGTGAGCCTTACCCCTGGGATGGGCCGTGAGCAGTACCGTTTTTGTCGTAACGTTCGATAGCGCATCGGCGATATTCGCAAGACGCTCCGACCCCTGCGGATCGTCGACGATAAACACCAGATAGCCCGGAACGATCTGCATCTCGGGCCCGTGGACGAACTCCTCGCCCTCGTGATGCATAGCCGGAATCTTGATGGTCTCGCTCAGCTTGAGCGCCGCCTCTTCGGCAACGCCATAGTTGGGGCCATTGCCCACAACCATCGCCGGCACGTGCTCCGACAGTTCGAGCATGTGCTCTTGCACGTAAGTCTCGGCCGTCTTGCACATGGTGGCATTGGCATGAATGGCCTCGCGCAGGTCGTCAAGACGTTGGGCAACGCCCTCGACATCAATCGTTCCGCGCGCCTGACCGCCATAAATGCCAAAGAGCACCAGATACTCGATAAGTGTCTGGACGCCCAGAGTTACAAAGTCCACCGACTCGACGCCCACACCGTAGTCGAGAACGATATCGGCATGCTCCTTAATGGGGGCCTCGACGTTTGCCGTGAGCGCAACTGCAGGCACATCGTGCGTGCGCATGTAATCGAGCGCCGCGATCGTGTTGGTCGAGTAGCCGCTCTGGGAGATGGCGATGTTAAGCGCATGCTGCGGATAGGTGTGTTCAAAATCGACGAAGGCCTCGGGCGTCACAACGGACACCTGCATCTGCAGCGCATCTTGCAGGTAATCGCGGGCGCAATCGGCGGCATGGCGCGACGAACCCGAAGCAACGATGCGCAGTGCGTCAAAAGAACCGGACTGGAAAATATCAACGAGCTGCGCTACCAGCTCAGACGAACGCTCGAGGTTCTCCCCCATGCGCACATGGGCAAGCTGAACGTAATCGAGCATCTTCATCATCTCACCTCGTAACAAATAATTAGTATTTGATACCAATCACAGTTACAAGTTACAGCTTTTTGATACCTCTTTGTCGATTAATTTATCCCCATCGGCGAACGGTCGATTTTGAGCCTTGTAAGGTTGTATATACAGTCTGCTCAACGAATCAAAATTCCGTCAGTTTTTCAGCCCGTTATGCAAAAACACCAGCTAGTACGTATAGGTATATCCACCCGCATCACCGCGGTTAAACGACTTGACGTACTCGATCGCCTGACCGCTCGCATCGAAGCTCACGCACTCCAGCGTCAAGGCAAGATCGCCCTGTTCCAGCCCAAGCAGACCGGCATCTCGGGCGCCCAGCGCCTCAATATCGAGCTTTTCCTGTGCCATAACCGGCTTTCGCCCCAACATCTCATAGGTCTCGTAAAGACTGAACACCGACACGTCGATCTCTTCGATGGTTGGGAACAGCAGACAGGGGATCAGCGCCATCTCAATCGATACGGGATCGCCGTTTATGCAGTTCAAGCGTCGAATGGAATAGAGCAGGTCGTCCTCGGCGATACCAAATAGGTCAGCGTAGTATGGCCCCGTATAGCGCTTGGAACGCGCGAGGATGCGGACGGACGGCTCACCTCCCGAAGCACGGACCGATTCACGGAAACCGCCCGTGCGTTCAAACATGGCAGGTACTTTCTGCGCCACAAACGCGCCCTTTCCGCGGACGCGTCGAATCTGCCCGCGCCGAACCAGCTCATCGACAGCGCTTCGAATAGTCAGGCGCGTCGTGTCAAACTCCTCGGCAAGTTCATTCTCGGACGGAATCATAGAACCCGTGGGATATATACCGCGCTCGATACGCTCCTCGATGCGGCGTCGAATGCGCATATAAACCGGGGTGGCATCTACTGTTTCAGCCATTGTTCACCTGCCACGCTCCTCATGCCGTTCTTTTCGCCGTTATCGGCAAAGCGGAACTTTGTGGGCAAAATCACCGATTTGCAATGCTCCACAAAACGCATGTCCTTATCAAATTCGATCGTGCTCTCATAGAACACCGGCGTTCCCTCTTCTTGCTGGAGCAGCTCGGCCTCTTCGGCGTTCAAGCGCGAGATGGAGATATGCTCACGTCCATGCTCAACGCGCACGCCACCTTCTTTGAGCAAGACATCGTAAAGGCTCTCACACTCAAAATCGTGCTCGGGAAGCGACGGGCACAGGGACAGGTTAACGTGAGCCGTCTCGATCGATGCCGGCTCGCCCTCAATAAGTCGGACGCGCTGCATGCGGAGTAAAGGAGCGCCTACAGGCACCCCAAGCTTGTCGGCAAGCGCCTCATCCGCCTCGATGGTCCCGGTGGAAACCAGACGAGAAGAGGGGCGCAGGCCGGCAGTCCGCACAGCATCGGAGAAGTTATACGTTTCCTGGAAGATATTCAGTGGCTTGGGAGAACACACATACGTACCTGAACCACGGCGGCTTCCGAGCGTTCCGCACGAGATGAGCCGCGTGATACCGGCGCGCAGCGCCGTACGCGAAACACCAATCACTTCGCACAGCACACGCTCGGCCGGCAGACGATCGCCGCCGGCAAGCTGATGGTGCTGGATATACCAAAGAATTCCCTCAACAGCACGATCTTTGGGGGGAATTGCATAAGATTCGCCTGCCATTGCACAGACTCCTCATTCAGAAACGTATGCCGCCAAAATTAGGCCAGCCCTCCCATGGCATCAAATTCGGCCTTGATCTTCTCGGCGACATTCCGATACGACTTATAAAGGCTTGAATCGCGTTTGACTTCGTCGGTCATAACGGGAATCTCTAATTTGGAAACCTCATCTTTTCCCGTCTGAACCGCCACAATAACACCCATACCAAGACACATATTACGCTTGGCAGCGTTTATTTTCGCCGCCTTGGCAGGATTTGCCAGAATACGCTGGGCAAATTCCTGTTTTGAAGGGGTCTCGTCGGCCTCCGGATTGCCAGCTTCCGCCACCTCGCACTGCAGCACGTCCGCATAGTCAAAAATCTTCGGCTCGCCGCCGCGCTGATGCACGGCCCACTTGCGGCGCGTGGCATCCTGATAGATAGCCGGCAAAAATGTAAACCGCGGCGGGTCCAAAATCGTGTCCGTGATGGTAAACACGCTGGAGTCAAAGGCATCCTGCGGGTTTTTCTTCTTGAACAGCCCCATATCAGCCTCCCGTACTAGCATTAAACAACTCAAGCCGAATATAGCACCAATTTCAAGCCGACACCCCACCCTATCGGTGCGCGGCATCTATGGCTCGCTTAGCGGAAGAGTTTACGGACGAGGGCGGGGACGGGGTGCTTGGTTTTGGAAGTGGGCTTCGCG
>CALHJX010000247.1:0-5972 GCA_938033385.1 uncultured Collinsella sp.
CAACCAGCTGCTGACCGAGATGGACGGCTTCGATAACCACAAGGGTATCGTCGTCCTCGCTGCCACCAACCGTCCCGACAGCCTTGACCCGGCCCTGCTGCGCCCCGGTCGTTTTGACCGCCGCATTCCCGTTGAGCTGCCCGATCTGACCGGCCGCAAGAACATTCTCGAGCTGCATGCCAAGAGCGTGAAGACGCAGCCGCCGATCGACCTGACCGCGATTGCCCGCGCCACGCCCGGTGCCTCGGGCGCTGACCTGGCCAATATCATCAACGAGGGCGCCCTGCGTGCCGTCCGTGAGGGCCGCAAGCGCGCTACGCAGGACGATTTTGAGGAGTCGGTGGAGGTCGTCATCGCCGGCCAGCAGCGTAAGTCCACGGTGCTGTCCGACCACGAGAAGCAGGTTGTTTCTTACCACGAGATCGGCCATGCCATCGTTGCCGCCCGCCAGAAGGGCTCTGCACCGGTCACGAAGATCACCATCGTGCCGCGCACGAGCGGTGCTCTGGGCTACACCATGCAGGTCGAGGAGGATGAGCGCTTCCTGACCACACGCCAGGAGGTCCTGGACAAGCTCGCCGTCTATTGCGGTGGCCGTGCAGCCGAGGAGCTCATCTTTGGCGAGATGACGACTGGCGCAGCCAACGATATCGAGCAGGCCACCAAGCTCGCCCGTAACATGGTGACGCGCTTTGGTATGTCCGATGAGTTTGGCATGATGGCGCTCGGTACCGTTCAGAATGCGTACCTCAACCAGGACACGTCGCTCACCTGCGCCCCCGGTACGGCCGAGCGCGTGGACGCGATTGTCGCTAAGCTGATCGAGGACGCGCACGATCGCGCTCTGCAGATCCTCAAGGAGAACAAGTTCAAGCTCCATGAGCTGGCTCGTTATCTGTACAAGAAGGAGACCATCACGGGCGAGGAGTTCATGAACCTCCTCACGCGTGAGAATCCGCTGATGCCCAAGCAGCAGTAATACTGGTTGCGCAGTGTCAATCGCCCCATTTGAGTGTTTATCTCAAATGGGGCGTTTTGCGTGGGGAGAGTTGTATATGAAGATCGTGGTGAGCGCCTGCTTGATGGGCGAGAGCTGCAAGTATAACGGGCTCGACAACTACCATCGCGAGTTGGTCGAGGCCTGCGAGCGTACAGGGACCGAGGTCCTCTTGGTGTGCCCTGAGGTCTTTGGGGGCCTGCCCACGCCGCGCAAGCCGTCCGAGATTGTGAACGGAGAGGTTCGTACCTGCGAGGGCATCTCGGTCGATCGCGAATTTCGCCTGGGTGCCCAACGAGCGCTCGATATGTGCGAGCAGGCGGGCGGGCCGGAAGAGATCGCCGCGTGCATCCTGCAGGGCCGTAGTCCCTCGTGCGGCGCGGGTCGCATCTACGACGGAACATTCAGCGGCACCCTTACGGCGGGCAACGGCGTCTTCGTTGATTTACTGCTCCGCCACGGTTATCGCGTGATCCCGGCTAGCGAGTTCGACCCCAGCATGCTGGAGCAATAAAAAACCACCACAAAGGTGCTGCTCCCTTGTGATGGTTTTGGGCTAGGCCTAGAGCGTGTGGCCGTAGGCGTTTGCGGCCTTGATGGCGGCGGCGAACTTTTCGTCGGTGAAGGGCTCGGGGTTGCCCTGCTTCCACTCGTTGGTGGCGTGCGCGTACTCGCACAGGGCCGGGATATCGGACTCGGAAAGCCCGACCTGCTCAAGCGTCACGGGCAGGCCCATCTGCTTGTTAAAGGCCGCGTAGTGCTCAAGGTTCTCGGTATCGCCAGTATAGGCGAACAGCACGAGCACGCCCAGGCTCACGACTTCGCCGTGCAGGTAGGTGCCCTCGCGCGGAATGCTGCATGTGGCGTTGTAGAATGCGTGCGCCACGCTCGAGTTGTAGTAGTAATCGTTCTGGTTCGTCAGGTTGGAGACGTAGCCCGTATTGACCACGATATCGAGTGCGATCTGCTTGACGGCCTCGCTCGACAGGTCCTGGCGCACGTCCTCAAGACCCTGGACGCCATAGGTAAACAGCGGCTCGGAGCAGGTGTGGGCGAGTGCCAGGCCAAGACCGGCGGTATGCTCCAAATTACCGGCGCTCGTGGCGTATTCGACCTCGGGCTGCTTGGACAGGGCATCGCCCACGCCGGCCCAGAAGTACTCCGCCGGAGCTTCGGCGATGATCTTGGGGTTGATGAAGATGTGCGCCGGTCGGTTGGGGTACGAATAGCCCTCGAGCGAGCCATCGTCATTGTAGACAACGGCAATGGCGGTCGCGGCAGAGCAATTGGAGCAAATCGTCGGTACGGTAAAGACGATCTTCTTGAGCTCGATGGCCGCCGTCTTGACGGTGTCGAGTGCCTTGCCGCCGCCACATGCGATGAGCACGTCGGCTTCCTGGCAGGCAGGGGAGTTCACGACCTTGGCGATATTGGCACGCGTACTGTTGGTGCCATAGACGTGCGTCTCCAGAACCTCGACATCGGTACCTTCAAGCGCCGCCTCGATGCCCGGCAGCGCTGCAGCCAGGGCTCGCTTGCCGCCAATGATGGCGACCTTGGTCGCTCCGTACTCTGCCAGTGCGGCGGGCAGCTCGGTAAAACAATCCTCGCCAACGGTGTAGTCGCTCATTCCGATCGTGCGCATAGCAACCTTCTTTCGTTCGATAAAGTGCTTACAGGTATTTTGCTCCAGGAGAAGGTCCACGGCCGCAAGAAATTTCGAACGTATAAAACCAGTGTTGAGGGTTTTTCGCCGGCGCGGAACGTGCTAGCATACTCCGCATAAGCGTTGATGGGGACGAGTAGTCGGCCGTCCGCATGCTACAGAGAGCGGGGAGCGCTGAGAACCCGTGCATGCGACCGATGAAAATCACCCCGGAGCTGCGGTCCCAACGGACGTGCCGCGCAGGCTCGTCTTAGTAGACATCGCCGAGATGGTCGTCGATACAGGCCAGCCGAGTAACGGATGCGAGCGCGCGAATACGCGGGCGAGGGCATCTAAGCTGGGTGGTTAAGCGAAGAGCTTTTGCGGGCGTGCAGCCCGTTTTGTGGCGCTTCGTCCCAGCTTGCAGGGACGGGCGCTTTTTTTGGTGCCCATCGGGCGTGCGCGCCCACGACATGAAAGGGGTACCGTGGCAAACGAGTACAAGCAGACGATGAATCTGCCCAAGACCGGTTTTCCCATGCGTGCCGGTCTTTCCAAGTCCGAGCCCAAGCGACTCAAGGACTGGCAGGACAACAAGGTCTACGAGCAGGTTCTGAAGAAGAACGAGGGTCACAAGAAGTTCGTGCTGCACGACGGTCCTCCGTACGCCAACGGCCCGATCCACATCGGCCACGCCATGAATAAGATCTCCAAGGACATGATCAACCGCTACTGGATGATGCAGGGCTATGAGGTTCCCTATGTCCCCGGTTGGGACTGCCACGGTCAGCCGATTGAGCACAAGGTCGAGGAGAAGCTCGGCACCGAGAAGTTCAACCAGACCTCCACGGCTAAGATTCGCGAGCTTTGCAATAAGTTCGCTGTCGAGAACATCGAGCTGCAGAAGGCCGGCTTCCGTCGCCTGGGCGTGCTTGGCGACTGGGACAACCCGTATCTCACACTCTATCACCAGCATGACGCCGCCGACATCGAGGTCTTCAAGGCCATGTTCGACAAGGGCATGATCTATCGCGGTCATAAGCCCGTCCACTGGTGCAAGCACTGCCACACCGCGCTTGCCGAGGCCGAGATCGAGTACTCCGACGAGACGAGCCCCTCCATCTTCGTTCGCTTTGAGATGACCTCCAAGCCTGCCGGCCTCGAGAACTTCGACGGCCCGGTCGACTTTATCATCTGGACGACCACGCCGTGGACCATCCCTTCCGACCAGGCAGTTTCCCTCAAGCCCGGCGCCGCCTATGTCGCCGTTGAGCACGATGGTCGTGCCGAGGTCATGCTTGAGGACCTGGCTCCCAAGTGCTGCGAGGAGTTTGGCTGGGAGTACACCCCGGTCATGGTCGACGGTAAGCCCTATGTGGTTCCCGCCGAGACCTTCCACCACATCCACTACAAGCAGCCAATCTTTGACGGTGTTGAGGGCGTGGCGCTGCTGGCCGATTACGTCGGTGTCGATGACGGTACCGGTATCGTCCACAACTCGCCCGGCCACGGCGTCGACGACTACTTTGCCTGCCTCAAGGAGGGCATCACCGACATCTGCATGCCGGTCGATGACGACGGCAAGTTCTATACCGGCGAGGAGTTTGGCACCGGTGGCCCCTTCAGCGGTATGGATACCGACGAGGCCAACCCGCACATCATCGAGTTCCTGCGCGAGCGCGGCACCCTCGTCCTCGAGAAGAAGATCACGCACAGCTATCCGCACTGCTGGCGCTGCAAGCACCCGGTGCTCTTCCGTGCTACCGATCAGTGGTTTGTCTCGATGGACAAGACCGGTTTGCGCGAGCAGGCTGGCAAAGAGGTCCGCGAGAACGTCAAGTGGTATCCGGCCCACGCGGCAAACCGCATCGGCGCCATGGTCGAGCAGCGTCCCGACTGGTGCATCAGCCGTCAGCGCACCTGGGGCGTGCCCATCCCGAGCTACACCTGCGCCGACTGCGGCGAGAAGGTCATGAACGACGCCACGCTCGACGCCGTCATCAAGCTCTTCCACGAGAAGGGCTCCGACGCCTGGTTCACTGACGCTCCCGAGAGCTACCTGGGCGAGGCCTGCGTCTGCCCCAAGTGCGGCGGCCATCACCTCAAGGCCGATAAGGACATCCTCGACGTGTGGTGGGACTCCGGCGTCTCCTGGAAGGCCGTCTGCGAGTATCGCCCCGAGCTGGAGTACCCGGCGGATGTGTACCTCGAGGGCTCCGACCAGCACCGCGGTTGGTTCCAGAGCTCGCTGCTCACCTCGGTGGGTGCCAACGGCCACGCTCCGTACAAGGCAGTCGTCTCGCAGGGCTTCACGCTCGACGGCCAGGGCCGCAAGATGTCCAAGTCGCTCGGCAACGTCATCGACCCCAACAAGGTCTGTGACGAGATGGGCGCCGACATCATCCGCCTGTGGGTCGCCTCGGTCGACACCAGCTCTGACGTTTCCATCGACCACGAGATTCTCGCCCGTACGTCCGATGCCTACCGTCGTTTCCGCAACACGTTGCGCTTCCTGCTCTCCGAGCTCGAGGGCCAGTTTGAGCCCGAGACCGACGGCGTCGCCTTTGCCGACCTGCTGCCGCTCGACAAGCTCATGGTTGCCCGTCTGACCCAGGTCCAGGCCGAGGTCGACGACGCCTACGCCAGCTACGAGTTCCCGCGCGCCTACCGTGCACTCTATGACTTCGTGGTTACCGAGCTCTCCAACGTGTACCTCGACGCCCTGAAGGACCGTCTGTACTGCGAGAAGCCCGGCTCGCTCGAGCGCCGCAGCGCCCAGACCGTGCTTGCCGAGCTCTTCTCGATGCTCATGCGCGACCTGCAGCCGATCCTGTCCTACACGGTCGACGAGGCCATGGCCTATGCGCCCGCCGGCTGCGTCGATCACCAGAAGTACGCCGCGCTGCTCGATTGGTACAAGTCGCCCATCACGGTCGACGAGGCCAATGAGTTTGAGGGCGTGCTCGAGGCTTCGCTCGAGCTTCGTAGCGCCGTGACCAAGGCCCTTGAGGATGCCCGCTCCGCCGGCACCTTCACTAAGAGCCAGCAGGTCCGCGTCAAGGCGGTCGTTCCCGCCGAGATGTACGCGCTGCTGACCGGCGACAAGGCCGTCGACCTGGCCGAGTTCTACATCGTCTCTGATGTTGAGCTGACCCAGGGCGAGGAGCTTTCCGTTGCCATCGAGGCTGCCGAGGGCGAGTGCTGCGACCGTTGCTGGAACTACCGCACCACCGTCGGCGAGTACAACGGCCACGCACATATCTGCAAGCGCTGCGCGGAGGCGCTGTAGTTACGCGGTTTTACCAAACCGCGTAACGGCTCGACGCTGCA
>CALHJX010000248.1:0-7498 GCA_938033385.1 uncultured Collinsella sp.
TATCCCGTTTTGGCTCTGCATCTTTGCGGGCGCGGCGATTGATGCCCGCGAGCGACGGTTCCCCAATGAGCTTGCCGGCGCGTGTGCGGTGGCGGCTCTTACAGGCGTCTGGCTCGACCTCGGTTTGAACACAGCGCTTGACCACGCCGGTTTTGCCGTCATCGTGTATCTTGCTCTCGTGCTGACTGAGTCCCTCTGGCGTCGTCTTCGCCAAACCCCGGGCATTGGCATGGGGGATGTCAAGGCACTCTTTGCCCTTTGTACCTTCGATCCCCTGGGCGGCATTGTCGCGTTTGCGGTTGCGCTCCTGACCCTTGCCGTCGCTTGCCTCATCGCAAAATCACGCTCCCTGCCATTGCTGCCGTTTTTGGTGCCGATTTTTGCCATAATCGAGGTCGTGGGCTGTACTTTGTAACCGATTGCGCTTCCTTCTTAAGGAGCATGCCATGGCAACTAATCAAGAAACGGCCGTCATTAAGGCGCGCGTGGACCGTATTCCTTCGGCGTTGTCGCCCGAACTTGTCGAGCGCATTGCCGCCGATCGTGCTTCGGGCTATGTCAACCCGTATCGTTGCAACGACGACCAGGTAATTCGTCGTATTGATCGCGCCGCCGACAAAGGCACGCTTATGCGTCCGGCGTTTATGCGCGATACCGAAAAGATACTTCATCTTCCGGCGTACACCCGTTATGCAGGCAAAACGCAGGTCTTTAGCTTCCGTAGCAATGACGATCTGTCACGCCGCGGTTTGCACGTGCAGCTCGTCTCCCGCATTGCGCGCGATATCGGTCGCGCCCTGGGGCTCAATTGCGATCTGATCGAGGCGATTGGTCTGGGTCACGACTTGGGACACACGCCTTTCGGCCATGCCGGCGAGCGCTTCCTCAACGATATATATCATGAGCGTACGGGGCGTTATTTTTTCCATAACGTGCAGTCGGTCCGCGTGCTCGACACGCTGTACGGCCGCAACGTGTCGCTCCAGACGCTCGACGGCGTGCTATGCCATAACGGCGAGTACGAGAAGCGTGTGTTTGAGCTCTCGGACATGAGCTCCTTTGACCAGTTTGACCAGACGGTTGAGGATTGCATTGCCACGGGCTATAGCGCAATTGAGCATCTGCGTCCCATGACGCTCGAGGGCTGCGTGGTTCGCATCTCGGATATCCTTGCCTACGTTGGGCGCGATCGCCAAGACGCCATTGCGGCGGGCCTGCTGTCACCCGACGCCTTTGATGATGGCCGGGGCGGTGCCTACAACAGTTGGATCCTCACGCACGCTTCCATCGATATCGTTGAGCACAGCTATGGTAAGCCGCGCATCGAGATGAGCGAGGACCTGTTTGAGGAAATTCGCCGAGCCAAGCGCGAGAACTACGAGAAGATCTATAGCAAGGGCGGTATCGAAGGCGATTCCGAGGCGGAGCTGCGCGAGGCGTTCGTAAAGCTCTACGACCGTTGCCTGCGGGATCTAAACAGTGGCGACGAGTCCTCTTACATCTTTAAGCACCATATTTCGCGCATTGAGCAGCAGCTTTCCTACTACGATTGCGCCTATGCCTGGCAGAACGATAAGGACCAGGCGGTCGTGGATTATATCGCGAGTATGACGGACGGTTATTTCTGCGAGCTGACGAGCAAGCTGTTCCCTGGTCTGAAGTTTCCGCACCGTACCTATATTAACGAACGGTAGTTCGTATTAATTCGGTATACTGTTAGTGGAAAAAGTATTTGATTGATACACGGGATGGCTATGGACGACCTTTTTTCTGCTTCGACGCGCGAGCGTTCCTTTCAGAATGCGCCGCTTGCGGTGCGCATGCGCCCCAATTCGCTCGACGAGTACGTGGGCCAGCAAAAGGCCGTCGGTAAGGGTTCATGGCTGCGTGCCGCGATCGAGCACGACGTGCTTTCGAGCGTGATTCTGTACGGGCCTGCCGGTACGGGCAAGACGACGCTGGCCCACATTATCGCCAACCATACCAAGAGCGAGTTTGTCGAGGTCAGCGCCGTCACGGGTACCGTGAAGGACCTGCGTCGCGTGATTGATGAGGCCAAGACGCGCCTGAATACGTACGACCGCCGCACCATTCTATTCATCGATGAGATTCACCGCTTCTCTAAGTCGCAGCAGGATGCCCTGCTGCATGCAGTTGAGAACCGTACCGTCATTATGATTGGCGCTACGACAGAGAACCCGTACTTCGAGGTCAACTCGGCACTGCTCTCACGTGGTCGCGTCGTGGAGCTTGAGCATCTGAAGGATGAGGATATCGCCACGCTTATTGAACGTGCGCTTGAGGCACCCCAGGGCTTGAACGGTAAGTTCTCGGCCGATGAGGATACGGTCAAGACCATTTGCACGCTGGCAGCGGGTGACGCTCGCTCGGCGCTCACGACGCTCGAGCTTGCGAGCGAGATTGCCGTCACGCGTCCCGATACCGAGGGAACGCCAGCGCCTGCGGCGGGGGAGCGCTATCCCATCACCGTGGATGACGTGAAGATCGCCAACCCGCGTCGCGGCTTTACGTATGACAAAAACGGCGACATGCACTACGACATCATCAGTGCGTTCATCAAGTCCATGCGCGGTAGCGACCCCGATGCCACGATCTATTGGCTCGCGCGCATGATCGATGCTGGGGAGGATCCTAAGTTTATCGCTCGCCGCATTATGATTCACGCTTCTGAGGATGTTGGCAACGCCGACCCGCAGGCGCTTTTGGTGGCGCATGCCGCGTTTAAGTCTGCCGAGGTCATTGGCTATCCCGAGTGCCGCATTAACCTGGCTCAGGCTGCACTCTATGTGTGCTTGGCGCCAAAATCCAACGCGTGTGAGGCTTCGATCGATGCGGCGCTGGCCGATATCCATTCTAGTGGGCTTCGCGAGGTGCCGAGTTATCTGCGCGATCGCCATCGCCCGGGCAGCGATGAATACGGTGTGTATAAGTATCCACATGATTATCCCGAAGGCTGGGTCGATCAGCGCTATTTGCCCGAGGGACTGGAGCGCGGCGCGTTCTGGCAACCTGCCGGCCGCGGTTGGGAAGAATGGCGCGTAGAGCAAAGTGAACGCGACCGCAGCGGGAATGCACCGAAGTAGCTGCTGATAATTTTGTCCCACGTTGCTGCTCATGGCATGTTCGGTCCCCTTTGGGGTACCATGGAAACCGTCTGTATATCGATTCCTTTGGGAGGCTTGTATGAGTCCCATTCAAATCGCCCTGCTGCTGCTCGCTGTTGCCGGCGTGTGGGCCATCGTTGAGCTCGCGCTTACCCTGCGCAAGACCCGCACCGTTGTCGACTCGCTCGATAAGACCGTGAACGACCTCAACAACACCATCGCCGAGGCTCAGCCTGTGGTGGCAAAGCTCGATGGCGCTGTCGATGAGCTTACGCCGGCGCTTGCCCAGATGGAGCCGCTGCTTAAGTCGAGCAAGACGGCAGTTGATGCCCTTACCTCCAATCTCGTAGAGGTCGAAGCCGTGGTTCGCGACATTTCCGAGGTTACGGGCAGCATGGCCGAGGCCAGCAATGCTGTGTCGAGCGTGACTGACTCTGCCGCTGGTGCTGTGCAGAAGCTCTTCAATAAGGTGAAGGCTCCTGCAGCCGATGCCGATCGCAAGCTCGCCGCTGCCGCTGCGGAGGCCGAGCAGCCTACCGAGCGCGTCCTAATTGGCGAGGACGAGGCCGGCGCGGGCGACGATGATGGTCAGAAGTCTGTAGCCAAGCCGGCTCAGTATTACACGTATACACCCGCCGAGACCTCTGAGGAGTTCTGCGATGAGTAGCGAAGCAACCTGCCCCATCACGCTGACCGTTGCCGGTGACCCGCGTCTCGCTCGCCTTGTGCGCATGACGGCAGCCAACGTTGGTGCCCTGTGCTCTATGTCTGTCGATCGCATCGAGGACATCCGCATGGCTGCCGAGGAGGCTTTCATCTTTGGTTGCACCGCGGTCGACTGCGACGACATCACCATCAAATTCGATGTCGATGAGACCCACGTTGGCATGACTGTTACCTTTGGTGACCAGGCTACGGTCGATGAAGACGACCAGGCTGCGGTGTATGCCGAGCTCATCCTCGCGAGCGTGTGCGATTCCTACGAAAAGACTGCGGCGCCCCTGACGCTTTCCCTCGACCTCAAGGCGGATATCTAATATGACCGAACGTTCCCGGAGCGGTAAGACCGCTTGGGACAAGGAGAAAACCCGCGAGCTGTTTCGTCGCTATAAAGAGACCGCTGACCCGGACGCACGCGAGCAGCTCGTCATGTCCCACATGAACCTGGTAAGGTTTCTTGCCAACAAATTTAAGAACCGCGGCGAGCCGCTCGATGATCTGATGCAGGTTGGCTATCTGGGCCTGCTCAAGGCGATTGATCGTTTTGACCCCGAGCGCGGCCTCGAGTTCACCACATTTGCCACGCCCACCATTCTGGGCGAGATTAAGCGCCACTTTCGCGACAAGGGCTGGAGCGTGCGCGTGCCGCGTCGTCTGCAGGAGCTCTCGGCTAAGGTCAACCAGGCCACCGACAAGCTCACCAACGAGTTGCAGCGCTCGCCCAAGGTTGAGGAAATCGCCGAGTACCTGGGTGTCACTGTCGACGAGGTGCTCGAAGCCATGGAATCGTCCTCGGCCTACACCTCGGTACCCATCGAGGCCCCCGGTGCGTCCGATTCCGACGATGCGCCTTCGATTCTCGACCGCTATGCCGATGATGACAACGAGCTCGACTTCACCGATGACCGCCTGGTGATCGAGGAGGCCATTCGCGATTTCTCGCCGCGCGAGCGCGAGGTGATCGAGCTGCGCTTTGTGAAGGGCATGACCCAGATCGAGATCGCCAAGAAGCTGGGTATTTCTCAGGTGCAGGTTTCGCGTCTGCTTCGCCGCACGCTTAAGAAGATTCAGGACAAGATCGACCCCGACGGAGTGATGATTCGTTCATGAGTGAGCACCCCCAACAAACACGGAGTGATGATTCGTTCATGAGTGATCACCCCCAACAAACCGATCGCGTGCTGCGCGACACCCGCATTCTGACGCTTCGCATTTGGGCTGTTGTCGGCTGCATTGTCATCGCCGCTGTCATCTTTAACCTTATGGGCATCCTGGTCCCGGTTATCGAGTTTCTCGCCGTTGGTTCCATCATTGCCTTTGTGATGTCCCCGATCACCAACTGGCTCGAGCACCATGGCGTGAATCGCGGCATCGGTTCGCTTGTCGCGCTTATTGTTGTTGTTGCCGTGCTCGTCGGTGTCGTTTGCATCTTGTCGCCGATTCTCTTTGGTCAGATCATGGAAGTCCTGAGCCGCCTGCCCGAGCAGCTTCGTGTTGCGGGTGGCGACCTCAATGAGATGATCTCGCATGCCAAGACGCTCAACAACACGCCGCTCAAGGAGTATCTGGACGATAATCTTTCGTCGCTGGTTGCCGTGGCATCGAAGTATGTGTCTCAGATTGCTGCCGAGCTTGGCCGCGGTGTGTTCCCGCTCATCACCAATACGGCCTCGCAGTTGTTCGTGATCTTCCTTGGTCTGGTGCTTGCGTACTGGATGGCCTGCGACTACCCTCGCATGCACCACGAGATTTGCACCATCATCGGTCAGGAGAAGGAGACCTCGTACCGCTTTATGGTCGCCATCCTTTCTCGCTCTGTCGGCGGCTACATGCGCGGTATGGTCGTGACGTCCATCTGCGGTGGTTTCCTCGCCTTTATCGGTTTTATGATCATCGGCCATCCGTATGCGGCGCTCATGGCTATCTTTACCGGCATCATGCATTTGGTTCCGGTCGTCGGTCCTTGGGTGAGCGCAGCAATCGCCACAGTGCTCGGTTTCATGTTCAGCCCCATGTTGGCGTTATGGACGCTCATCGTGACGATGGTCGCGCAAAACGTCACCGATAACGTGATTTCGCCTAAGGTCATGCAGAGCTCGGTGCAGGTGCATCCCATCATGAGCCTCACGGCGCTCGTTATTGGCTCGGCACTCATGGGCCCCATCGGCATGATTATTGCTATCCCGCTTTGTGCGGCCCTCAAGGGTATCTTCGTGTACTACTTCGAGAATGAGACCGGCCGACAACTTGTGGCCTATGACGGCGCCGTGTTTAAGGGCACGCCGTACCGCGATGCCGCTGGCAACCCGGTCGCCGCCTACGACGCGCTCGGCGACGACACCTTCATTTACGAGTCCGAGCTCATCGGCAACGAGACTGCGCCCGAGGCCAAGGCCATGCCCAAGCCCGAGCTCGATAATCCCTGGATCAAGCTCTCGGGACTGCAGCCCGATGCGACGGGTTTCTTCAAGAACCCCTTCGCCAAGGATGATGATTCCAATACGGACGACGACACCAAAACCGGCATCGACGGTTCCATGGACGATTCGGATTCTAAATAGGTCCTATTAACGTTTCTTGAAGTTGTAAATGACAAGAAACGCGAGCAAAGCGATTGATAAGGGGCCGGCTACATAGAAAAAGAGAACGTCAATTGCGCGTAGAGTGTAATAAGCCTTATCGCCGGACATTACTGCATACAATACGTAGCCAAATGCTGGTTGGTTTGCGTACCAGCATGAGAAGGCCAAGAGCGCTAAAAGTGCTACAACCAGAAGTGCATTCAGGACAAATCGTTTACTTTTCATCGATCGCTCCTTCCGGGTGACTCTTATATGTAATTCTACAGCAGCCTTTTTTCAAAGGCTTGCTCGGTCCTAAATAACGTGCACTTTCGCTGGAGGGTCGCTGTTTGGCGGCCCTCTTTTTTGCACTTGCGCGGTGGGATGGTAATATCGTTACGTTTGAACTGTTTCGATATGAAACCGAGGAGATTCCCTCTATGAGTGCTGACTACCCGTCAATGACTACGGCCGAGATCCGCTCCAAGTTCCTCAACTTCTTTGAGGAGCGCGGTCTTAAGCTCTATCCTTCTTCGTCCCTCGTCCCCGACGATCCTTCGCTGCTGCTTGCCAACGCCGGCATGAACCAGTTTAAGGAGTACTACCAGGGCAAGAAGACCATGAAGGAGATCGGCGCGATCTCCTGCCAGAAGTGCGTCCGCACCAACGATATCGATTGCATCGGCGAGGACGGCCGTCACCTGTCCTTCTTCGAGATGCTCGGCGACTTCTCCTTTGGCGGCGTCTCCAAGCAGCAGGCCTGCGCCTGGGCCTTTGAGCTCATCACCAAGGAGTTCAAGCTGCCGCTCGACCGCCTGTACTTTACCGTCTTTACCGAGGACGACGAGACCCACGACGTGTGGCGTTCTTTGGGCGTTGCTGAGGACCACATCTCCCGCCTGGGCGAGGACGACAACTTCTGGGCTGCTGGCCCCACCGGTCCCTGCGGTCCGTGCTCAGAGATCTACTTTGACATGGGCGAGGAGGTCGGCTGCGGCAGCCCCGACTGCAAGCCGGGCTGCGACTGCGACCGCTTCATGGAAATCTGGAACAACGTCTTCTCTCAGTTCAACAACGACGGGCACGGTCACT
>CALHJX010000249.1:0-3617 GCA_938033385.1 uncultured Collinsella sp.
CATAGATGCGGGCGTGTTGGCTAAAATGGGTCGGCCGGGATTGGTCAATCTCGGCTGACTATATTTGGCTAAAATAATCCGACGCTAACATTTTGCGGAAGATCTACCTCTCGCTTGGCGTGGTGGCGGACCTGCCAGGCTGGTCGTCGTAGGCGTATTTGCTGTACACGTTGACCTCCCACTGCTTTTTTTCGACCTTTGCCACGGAATCGAGGATGAATCCGGTTGCAAGGCTCAGGCCGCACAGGAACATAAACGACGCGGCGAGCATGGCGGTGGGGAAGCGCGGGACGAGGCCGGTCTGGAAATATTCGACAACGATGGGCATGCCCAGGGCGAGGCCGAATACCGCGAACAGAAGCGCAACGAGGCTGAAGAACTTCAGCGGGCGGTAGTCCTTGAACAGCGTGCCGATCATCGCAACGACTTTAATGCCGTCGCTCACGGTGTTGAGTTTGGACTCGGAACCCTCGGGACGGTCGCGGTACTCGATGGGCACATCTTTGATGCGCCAGCGGTGGTCGACGGCGTGGATCGAGAGCTCGGTTTCGATCTGAAAGCCCTCGGAAAGCACTGGGAAGGTTTTAACGAACGGGCGGCTCATGGCGCGGTAGCCGGTCATGACGTCATCGAAGCTGTAGCCATAGATCCACTTGATCATGGCGCGGACCAGGTTGTTGCCAAAGCCGTGGAAGGCGCGCTTGTTTTCCTCGGCGTAGGTGCCGTTTGAAAGGCGATCGCCTACGGTCATGTCGGCCGTACCGTTAAGGATGGGCTCGCAGAGGGCCTTGGCCGCCTCGGCAGGGTAGGTGTCGTCGCCGTCGACCATCAGGTAGCAATCGGCGTCGATGTCGCGAAACATCTGGCGGCATACGTTGCCCTTTCCCTGACGGGGCTCAAAGCGGACCGTGGCGCCGTGCTCGGTGGCGATGCGTGAGGTATCGTCTGACGAGTTGTTGTCATAGACATAGACCGTCGCTTGCGGAAGCTCGCGGTGAAAGTCGTCGATGACTTTGCCGATCGTGGGCGCTTCGTTGTAGCAGGGGATGATGACGGCGATGGATTCAGAATTCACTCAATGCTCCTTATACGTTCAATCCTTGAAAGTATAGCCGTTTGGGCTTGGCATCCTAAGATGTGGGTTAGTTCTCCAGTTTTGTTGCGCGAATCGTTTGCATGGCCGTCGGGTCTATACTGTTCGTTTGTCAACGATTACGAGTAAAGGAGTTGCATCCGTGTCGGATCAGACAAAGCAACAAGAAACTCGCAGTCTGCCTGCGACGTTTGCTAAGAACGAATTTGAGAAGGACGCGTTTATCCTTCGTCAGCTGGTTACCAAGGATTTTAAGATCAAGTATCGCCGTAGCGTTCTGGGCGTCGCATGGTCGGTGCTCAACCCGCTGCTGATGATGATCGTCATGGCCATCGTGTTCTCGACGATTTTCGCCCAGGGCCGCAATGGCTCAATTACGCCCGAGATGTACCCGCTGTACTTGATCGTGGGTAACGTCACCTTTGCTGTCATGTCCGAGTCTACGAACCAGGCCCTGACGTCGATCGTGGGTGCTGCCCCGCTGCTCAAGAAGGTTAAGGTGCACCGCTGGGTCTTCCCAGTACAGAAGGTGCTCTTCTCGCTGGTTAACTTTGCCTTCTCGCTGGTCGCCGTTGCCATCGTTATGCTGTGGTTCCACGTTATGCCTTCTTGGCACCTGATTCTGCTGCCGGTCTGCCTACTGCTGCTTATGTGCTTCTGCATGGGCCTGGGCATGATGCTCTCCGCCCTCACGGTCTTCTTCCGCGATGTCATGCATCTGTGGAGCGTCGTCATTACGGCGTGGACTTACATCACGCCTATTTTCTGGACGACCGACTTCGTTGCGCAAATGCCGCATCTCGTGCGCATTCTGGTCTATGCGAATCCCATGTATAACTACCTGCAGTTTATGCGCGATATCTTCCTGTTCCAGACTACGCCCTCGCTTATGACGTTTGGTATGTGCGTCGCTTGGGCGGTTCTTGCGCTTGTTATTGGCTACACCGTGTTCCATAAGTCCGAGCGCAAGTTCATCCTCTACATCTAAGGAGTGCTGTGATGACTGAATCTGTTGTTGATTACAGCGAGCAGCCTCTGGCTGTCGAGGTCGACGACGTCACCATGATCTTTAACATGGCGTCCGAGTCGCTGACCAACCTCAAGGAGTACTTCATCAAGCTTGCCAAGCACGAGCTGTTCTTTGAGGAGTTTAGGGCGCTCAAGCATATCTCGTTTGATATTCATCGTGGCGAGGTCGTGGGCCTGGTCGGCACCAATGGCTCCGGCAAGTCCACGATGCTCAAGATCATCGCCGGTGTGCTTGAGCCCAGTGAGGGCAGCGTTAAGGTGCACGGTAACATCGCGCCGTTGATTGAGCTTGGTGCCGGCTTTGACCCCGAGCTGACCGCCCGCGAGAACATCTATCTGAACGGCGCCCTGCTCGGCTATACCAAGGAGTTCATCGACGCCAACTTTGACGGCATTATCGAGTTCGCTGAGCTTCAGAACTTTGTCGATATGCCGCTTAAGAACTTCTCCTCGGGCATGGTGGCGCGTATCGCCTTTGCAATCGCGACGATTACCGAGCCCGATATTCTGATCGTTGACGAGACGCTGTCCGTCGGTGATGTGTTCTTCCAGCAGAAGTGTGAGGCCCGCATCCAGCACTTTATCCAGAGCGGTGACGTGACGGTTCTGTTCGTTTCGCACTCCATGGAGCAGGTTGAGCGCATCTGTCAGCGTGCCGTTTGGATTGAGAAGGGTGACCTTCGCATGGACGGCCCGGTCAGTGAGGTCTGCAAGGCGTACCGTGAGCAGTTCAACTAGGTTATAATTACTTACGCTTGGCCGAATTGTTTGGCTGAGTGTGCGGTTATTTGCTCCATTAGCTCAGTTGGATAGAGCAGGGGACTTCTAATCCCAAGGTCGACGGTTCGAATCCGCCATGGAGCACCATCGTTTATTAAGCCCAGACCGCTTGGTGGTCTGGGCTTTTTTCATCTTGTGTGCTGCTGGAGCCGAGCGCGAGCAAGCCGCTGCTGTTTGTTGCGGTTGGCATTTTACTTTTCGAGATGCTCTTTCAACAGCTCCAGCGCGTGGGCGTAGCCCTGTAGGCCCTCGCCGGTGATGGTGGCGAAGCAGGCCAGGCGTGCATAGCTCACCTGGCGGAAGTCCTCGCGTGTTTCGACGGCGCTAATGTGGACCTCCACGGCCGGGATGGCGACGGCTTTGAGCGCATCGAGGATCGCCACGCTCGTATGTGTGTAAGCCGCCGGGTTGATGACGATGCCGTCGACCTTGCCGTAGGCCTCTTGGATCTTGTCGACGATGCTGCCCTCGTGGTTAGACTGGAAGACCTCGACCTCGTCGAAGCCCTGTGCAGCGCCCGCTTCCTGGCAGATCTGCACTAAGCGGTCGTAGTTGTCGCTGCCATAGATGCCCGGCTCGCGAATGCCGAGCATGTTGAGGTTGGGGCCGTTGATGACGAGTGCTTTCATGGTTGCTTCCTTTGCGATTGGAAAACCACCACAAAGGTGCCTGTCCCCTTTGTAGTGGTTTTGGTTAGAGAGCGGGTGGGAGGGTG
>CALHJX010000250.1:0-2196 GCA_938033385.1 uncultured Collinsella sp.
TTCCCAGGTAGTATTAGGGGGTGTGGGCAACCATGCCCCTTTTTATTAGAACGCGCGAACTGCCTCTCCGCTTTTTCCAAAACGGAGAGGGGGAGAAGATTTCCGCAGCTAGATAAGGAGAAATGACTGTGGCGGAGTTCATTTATCAGATGTATCAGGCTCGCAAGGCCCATGGCGACAAGGTAATCCTTGACGACGTGACCCTGAGCTTCTACCCCGGTGCCAAGATCGGCGTCGTGGGTCCCAACGGCATGGGCAAGTCGACCCTGCTCAAGATCATGGCCGGCATCGAGGAGGTCTCCAACGGCGATGCCAGGCTCACCCCCGGCTACACCGTGGGCATCCTGCAGCAGGAGCCGCCGCTCGACGACGACAAGACCGTTATCGAGAACGTGCGCATGGCGTTTGGCGATATGATCGCCAAGGTCGATCGCTTCAATAAGATCGGCGAGGAGATGTGCGACCCGGATTGCGACATGGACGCCCTCATGGCCGAGATGGGAAAGCTCCAGGACGAGATCGACGCCGCCGACGGCTGGGATATCGATTCCAAGCTCGGCCAGGCCATGGACGCCCTGCAGCTGCCCGATTCCGACATGCCGGTCAACGTGCTTTCCGGCGGCGAGCGCCGCCGCGTGGCCCTGTGCAAGCTGCTGCTCGAGGCTCCCGACCTGCTGCTGCTCGACGAGCCCACGAACCACCTGGACGCCGAGTCGATCCTGTGGCTCGAGCACTTCCTGCACAACTACCAGGGCGCGGTGCTTGCCGTCACACACGATCGCTACTTCCTGGATAACGTTGCCGAGTGGATCTGCGAGGTCGACCGCGGTCACCTTTATCCCTACAAGGGCAACTACTCCACGTATCTGGAGACCAAGGCCGCCCGTATCGAGGCGCAGGGCAACCGCGACGCCAAGCTCGCCAAGCGCATGGAGGCCGAGCTCGAGTGGGTGCGCAGCTCGCCCAAGGCCCGTCAGGCCAAGAACAAGGCCCGTCTGGCTCGCTATGAGGAGATGGAGGCCGAGGCCCGCGCAAGCCAGAAACTCGACTGGACCGACATCCGCATCCCCGTGGGCCCGCGTCTGGGCAACAAGGTGCTCGAGGCTCATCACCTGCACAAGGAGTTCGATGGCCGTGTGCTCATCGACGACCTATCGTTCACCCTGCCGCGCAACGGTATCGTGGGTGTCATCGGCCCCAACGGTGTGGGCAAGACTACGCTCTTCAAGACCATCGTGGGCCTGGAGCCGCTGACTTCGGGCGAGCTCGAGGTGGGCGAGACCGTCAAGATCTCCTATGTCGATCAGAACCGTTCCGGCATCGACCCCGATAAGAACCTGTGGGAGGTCGTCTCGGATGGCCTGGACCACATGATGGTCGGCGAGACCGAGGTCCCCAGCCGCGCGTACGTGGCGAGCTTTGGCTTTAAGGGCCAGGACCAGCAGAAGCGCGCTGGCGTACTCTCCGGTGGTGAGCGCAATCGTCTGAACCTGGCGCTTACGCTCAAGCAGGGCGGCAACCTGCTGCTCCTCGACGAGCCCACGAACGATCTCGACGTCGAGACGCTGTCCTCACTCGAGGCGGCGCTGCTCGAGTTCCCGGGCTGCTCGGTGGTTATTAGCCACGACCGTATGTTCCTGGACCGCGTCGCTACGCACATTCTGGCGTGGGAGGGCACCGACGAGAATCCGGGCAACTGGTATTGGTTCGAGGGCAACTTTGAGGCCTATCAGGCCAACCGCATCGAGCGCCTTGGCGAGGACGCAGCCCAGCCGCATCGTATCCACCGCAAGCTCACGCGCGATTAGTCGAGCTCAGGTGACCTAACGAGAAAGGGACGATAACCTTGGGGTTATCGTCCCTTTTTGTTACTTGGTAGAAGGCTCGACTTTATCGATGGCCCAGGTGGATCCGAGGCCACCGGTGGTATTGCGGCGGATGCGCACGGCAACCTCGCGGCGCTCGCCGGCCTGCGTGTAGCGCAGGGGGAAGCTTGCGCGGTTTCGCGCGGCCTCGATGGTACCGCGCTCGCGGGCGATCCAGTAGTACTCGCCGACAATGCCGAGGGTATCGGCGCCGTAGGGGAGATAGGTCGACAGCTGGTGCAGAAGCGGGCCGGGGCAGAAGACCTCGGTTGCGAAATCGACGGGGAAGTCCTCGGGGATGGTCGGTGCCGCGGGTGCGGGGGTTGGGGCC
>CALHJX010000251.1:0-1523 GCA_938033385.1 uncultured Collinsella sp.
CCATGTCGGCGGCCACCACGATGGTGCCCTCATTGTCGAGCGAAGCACGCGTGATCTCGGCACGCGGCGACTGCGCCACCAGGATATCGATGCCTGCCTCGACCTCGCGCGCAAACTGCTCGTCGCAGGTCACCAGATAGCAGGCTGCCAGCGGATCGTGCTCGGCCTGGGCCATCAGGTCGGCCGCGACCACCATGGGCTTGGCCGTGGCATCGGCCAGCACGCAGACCTCGGACGGGCCGGCGACCATGTCGATGCCCACGTCGCCGGAGACGATCTGCTTGGCAGCGGCAACAAAAGCGTTGCCCGGACCGGTGATTTTGTCGACGCGCGGAATGGTCTCGGTACCGTACGCCAGCGCGGCCACGGCCTGAGCGCCGCCCACCATATAGATCTCATCCACGCCGCCGAGCTTTGCCGCGGCGAGTGTATAGGGGCTGATCAGGCCATCTTTCTGCGGCGGCGTCACCATAACCACGCGATTGACGCCGGCAACCTTGGCGGGAATGGCGTTCATGAGCACGGTGGAGGGATATTGCGCGCGGCCGCCCGGTACATAGATGCCGGCCGCCGCGAGCGGGGTCACCTTAACGCCGAGCATCGTGCCGTCCACACGCGTGGTAAACCAGCTCTGCTCGACCTCGCGCTGGTGGAACTCGCGAATCTGGCGCGCGGCCTTCTCAAGCGCCGCGACAAACGCGGGGTCGAGGTCTTCGAGCGCGGCATCGATCTGCTCCTGCGGCAGGCGGAAGCTCTGCAGCTCAACACCGTCAAAGCGCTGACAGTAATCGCGCACTGCGGCATCGCCGTTGGCGCGCACGTTGGCCACGATATCGCGGGCGGCGTCGATGATGTTTTGCGGCAGCACACCCTTGCGGTTGAGCTGGTTGGTAACGAGGCGCTCACCGGGAGCAAGCTTGATGGTCTTCATTTCGGTATCCCCTATCGGTCGAGGTTGTGTTCGAAAAACGAGAGGCCGGACGGCGGCGCCAGTCGGCCCGCAGCCCGGACGTTGGGGCGCCCGTGAGTGCTCGCGCTATTGTGCCGAGCCCGCAACGGGCTCAAAATGCTTGCCCTTCACGGCTGCCGCCAAGCGATCTGCCAGATTGCGTACGCGCGGATCCAGACGTGCGGCGCCCGGATTGACAAAGAAGCGGGCCGTGCAGTCCATGATGCGGCCGGTGATGACCAGGTCGTTATCGCGCAGCGTGGCGCCCGTGGCGGTAATATCCACGATGCGATCGGTCATGCCGACGATGGGGCCCAGCTCGATGTTGCCGTGCAGTGAGACGATATCGGCGTTCACGCCGCGCTCGGCATACCAGGCACTCGCGATGCGCGGATACTTGGTGGCCACGCGAAGCGACCCGCGGCGGGCATAGTTGCGCTCGGCCTGGCCGGCGCGCCACGCGGGCTCTGCCTCGATAAACGTGCACAGGCCGTAGCCCAGATCGACCAGCTGCAGCAAGTTGAGGTCTGCCTCGATGAGCGAGTCCCAGCCACAGATGCCGCAATCGGCACCG
>CALHJX010000252.1:0-3108 GCA_938033385.1 uncultured Collinsella sp.
ATATTGTATCCCGAATCGCCCCGCCGATTCGGGACATTTTGAAAACGCAAATGCGGGCTTATGCACGAAAGGAATCTCGTTAATTCCGAAAATTATGTATAATTCCAATTAAAAATGGAATCAAACGAAAACGATGGAAATGAACGAAGCGCTAATCTACTTACAAGAGGCACTAGGCCTCTCTGCCAAGACCAAAAATTGGCCTGGATCCGCACGCTTGCCGCTGCATCTGCGGGCGATTGAGGTCCGCGCTGTTGACGCAAACGGTTTTTCGTTTTTGCTTGCAAGTTTGCCTACTGGCGTCGGGCTTCCCGAGGCTAAGAGAGTCTATAGTCAGCTAGCCTTGCGCGCGGAGACTCCTGTTGTCGTTTCGTTTCCTGATGCCGATGCACGTCAGCGCAAAGCATTGGTCGCACAAGGGATTTCCTTTGTCTGCCCAGGTAGACAGGCTTTTCTTCCATTTATGGGCACAGCCTGCACGGAGAGGGGCAGTGCCCGGTTTCGCAATAACGCGACCAAGATGTCACCCAACGCGCAGGCTGCCGCAATCTGGGGAGCAGCCCAGGAGCCATATCGTCCCTATGACCTTTGTCGTGCGCTTGGGATTTCGGCAAGCCGTGCGAGTGAGGCCATAACCGAGCTTGTCGACAGGGGGCTCGCGAGGCGCGAGCGTTGCGAGCGACGTGTCGTCGTGCTCCCTGTCGCCGTTGATCTTTTGCTCAGTGAGCACATGGCAGAGCTCTCCTCGCCAGTCTCGAAGGTCTGTTTTGCAAGGAAGACGCCGCAGATCGACTATCTTGCTGACGCCGGGGAGACGGCGCTCGCTGCGCGTTCGATGCTCGCTGCGCCGGGCATGGAACAAAAGGCCGTCTTAAGAAGTACATGGCGTCAACTGAGCGACCTCGAAGTCGCAGACGGGGAGTTGCCGGATAACGAGACGGCGATGATCCAAGTGTGGCGCTATGCGCCCGTGTTTGCCGACTCCTCCCGCGTCGATGACATTTCGCTTGCGCTATCTTTGGCGGCAATCGACGATGAGCGAATTCAGCTCGAAGTCGATCGCATGTTTGGAAAGGAATATCCATGGCAAGAAGCGCTGTAGAAGGTCTCCAAGAATTTCAGCAGCATATGCAAGAAGCTGCAGGATCGTATGCCCTTATCGGCGGCACGGCATGCGACATTTTGCTCGCGGAGGCGGGACTTCCGTTTAGGGCGACTCACGATTTTGATGTGGTAATTGTCGCCGATGACCGGCTGCCTCAGACGGCAGAAGCTATATGGACTTTGGTACGTGATGGCGGTTACCGCTGCGGCTGGGGCGAAGGCAAAGGTTCATGTTTTTATCGGTTTACAGAGCCTAAGAGGCCGGGTTACCCCCATATGATCGAACTCTTCGCGAAGTGCCCTGACTTTATAAAGGGTCGTGAGGGGATTGATGTGGCGCCAATTCACGTTGATGAAAACATAAGCAGTCTTTCGGCAATTTTGTTGGACGATGCTTACTACAGCTTGTTCCTTCAGGGAATTCGGACCGTAGGCGGCGTTTCGGTCCTGGGTACGGAATACATTGTCCCGTTCAAAGCGAAGGCGTATCTCGACCTAAAAGCTAGAAGGGAAGCGGGGGAGAACGTTGATTCGAGGAAGGTAAAAAAGCATAAACGCGATGCGCTGAGACTTGCTCAGCTGCTTGGCGAGTCGGAAGGTGTCGATCTGCGCGGAGAACTGAAGGACGATATGCTTGCGTTTGTTAAAGATTGTGAGGTGGGCGACGTCAATCTGAAACAGATTGGGGTTGCGGGCGTAACGATGGCGCAGTTGCTCGAGACGATGAAAGCAACATATGGCTTGATTGGTTGAGTGGAGTTACGTGGCCCGGACGGTGCAGTCTAGCGGCGTTGTCCGGCGCATGAGCTCGCTAATCGGCTATTATTTGTTTAGACAACCTGAGCTGTAGAGGAGTGACCGGCGATGGTGCAGGGCGCCAAACATATGAAGAGCAATAACGCCGCGGCCAACGGCGGCTCAAACCCCCAGCCCAAACCTCAACCAAAGCCCAAGCGCCGTCGCAAGCGGCTGCCGCGCTGGGCCGACCGGCTCATCACCATCGTCATCATCCTTATTGGCGTGGGCCTTATGACCTGGCCGTGGATCTTGGACCGGCTCGAGGCCTCGGGCGTGTTCAACCAGATCAGCACGGTGTCCAGCACCGTTGACGCGCTGTCTGCCGAGGAGCGCGAGCGCATCCTGCTCCAGGCGCGCTCCTTTAACGAACAGCTGGCGGGCGAGGCCACCGAGCTTCCCGCCGACCAGATCGAGCCCTATGCCCAGCAGCTCATCTTTGACCGCGACCCCATGATGAGCTGGGTCGAGATCCCCTCCATCGACGTGAGCATGCCCATCTACCACGGCACGAGCGAGGAAGTCCTTATGGCGGGCGTCGGCCATCTGGAGGGCACGAGCCTGCCGGTGGGCGGCACCTCGACGCATTGCGTGCTCACCGCGCACTCGGGCATGCGCAACCTGAGCATGTTCGACGACATCCATTCGCTGGAGCCCGGCGACCTGGTGCTGCTGCACACCATGAACAAGACGCTCGCCTACAAGATGGTGGACTCCGAGGTGGTGCTGCCCGAAGAGATGGAGTCGCTGACCATCGAGCCGGGCGCCGACAAAGTGACGCTCGTCACCTGCACGCCCTACGGCGTGAACGACCATCGCCTACTGGTGCATTGTGTGCGCACCAAGTACAACAAGAAGGACGTCGACAAGCAAAAGTCGCTGGCCGGCCGCCACTGGGGCAAGCGCGAGTTTGCCGTGCTCATCGTGGTCGTGGCCATTGTGCTGTTGCTGCTGGACATCGTGATCCACGCGGTCCGCAAGCGCCGCAAGGACAAGGCCTCGGCATAAGACATCGTTCGGAACCACCACAATGGGGACAGGTGCCTTTGTGGTGATCGGGGGCTTCCAAACCATCACAACATTCGATGAAAATCGCGATTTTGATGAAAAGCGTCGAATGTTGTGATGCTTTTCAGTGCGGGCGGTGCGTTTTCGGGTAGCGCGCAGAGATGTGGTGTAAGAGGCGGGGCATGCCCCGCCTCCGCCCTT
>CALHJX010000253.1:0-4007 GCA_938033385.1 uncultured Collinsella sp.
TCTGTTGTTGTGCAAATGGGTATCATACTGTGGTTATTGCATCGACTCTGTGATGCATGTTTGTACGTTCCCGGCGGTCGGTTTGCCAGAAGCGCCCCGTCGGTTGTTCCAGACCCGTTTCGAAGAAAGGAAACCGCACTAACCTATGGCAGCTAAAAAATCATCTCCCTTGAAGATCATCCCGCTCGGCGGCCTTGACGGCATCGGCAAGAACATGACGGTCTTCGAGTGCGGCGACGACATGGTGCTCGTCGACGCCGGTCTCATGTTCCCGGATGACTCCCAGCCCGGTATCGACCTGGTGCTTCCCGACTACACCTATGTTTTGGAGAACGAGGAGAAGCTCCGCGGTATCGTCGTCACCCACGGCCACGAGGACCACACCGGTTCGCTTCCGTACCTGCTGCAGGACCTCAACAACAAGGTGCCCATCTTCTCGAGCAAGCTGACGCTTGGCTTTATCGAGGGCAAGCTTTCTGAGTTCCGCATCCGCGCACCCAAGTTCCGCGAGGTCAAGGGCGGCAGCCATGTCAACCTCGGCGGCATCTCGCTCGACTTCTTCTCGATGACGCACTCCATCCCCGGCGCTCTGGGCGTGTTCATCCGCACCAATCAGGGCACCGTTATGCACACCGGCGACTTTAAGCTCGACCAGACGCCCATCGACGGTGTCACGCCCGACTATGCCGCTATCAGCCGCTTTGCCAAGCAGGGCATCGACCTGCTGCTGTCCGACTCCACCAATGCCACGGTTCCCGGCTTTACCAAGTCCGAGGCCGAGGTTGGACCCAACCTGCTGCACGCCATCAAGAACGCTCCGGGTCGCGTGTTCGTCGCTTCGTTCTCGAGCCATATCCATCGTTTGCAGCAGATCTGCGATGCCGCCCGCAAGTGCGGCCGTAAGGTCGTTGTGACCGGTCGCTCCATGCTCACGAACACCCGCGTGGCGCGTGAGCTGGGCTACCTCAACATCGACGATGCCGATATCATCGATGCCTTCGATATCGATAACCTGCCCGACGACAAGATCGTCGTCATGTGCACCGGTTCGCAGGGCGAGCCGCTGTCGGCCCTGTCCCGCATGGCCAACGGAGAGCACAAGACGCTCTCTATCCACGAGGGCGATACCGTCATCCTCTCGGCAACTCCTGTTCCCGGCAACGAGAAGGCCGTCCAGCAGGTCGTCAACAGCCTGGCCAAGCTCGGCTGCGACGTGTGGGATAAGAACCGCGCTCTCGTCCACGTCTCCGGTCACGGTAGCCAGGAGGAGCTCAAGCTCCTGATGGCCATGGCCAAACCCACGTACTTTATGCCGGTTCACGGTGAGGCCGTGCATCTGCGCGCTCATGCCCAGCTCGCCCGCAAGATGGGCATCAAGGACGATCATATCTTTATCCTCGATAACGGCGACACGCTCGAGATGCGCGGCGGTATCGTCAAGCGCGGTACGCCTGTCGAGTCCGGCGTCGTCTACGTCGACGGCTTGCGTATCGGCGATACCGACCCCATCGTCCTGCGCGATCGCCAGAAGCTCGCCAACGACGGCATGGTCACGGCCGTTGCTATCGTCTCGCTCAAGCACAAGAAGATCGAGGCCATCGAGTTCTCGGGCCGCGGCGTCTCGTTTGCCATCGACGACCAGTTCTCCGAGGATGCCTCCGCGTCCATTATGAAGACGATCGAGAAGGGCAAGTTCAGCTTTACGAGCAGCGGCTCCGATGCCATTCGCAAGGCCGTGCGCGATTCGCTCTCCAACTTTATTTGGAGCCGTACGCGCACCCGTCCGATGATCATCCCGGTCGTCATGGAGGTTTAGTTTGGCGCGCGGATCTGCACAAAACGCCAAAGGCAATAAGGCCAATAATCAACCGGCATCTGCTAAGGGTGCCGGTTCCCATCTGCGTGCCAATAAGGGCCACGAGGCCGACTTCGACGATTTTGAGCCCTTGGTCGAGCCCTCGGCCAACCGCGATATCGCCGGCGTGGTCATCGCCGTTTTGGCGATTGCGTCCTTCATTGCCGTGATTTCGCCGGCGACCGCACCCGTTACGGCTGCGGTTGCCGGTTTCTACCACCTGGGCTTTGGTCTGGGCGCCTACGTGCTGCCGATCGTCATTTTGCTGTTTGCCGCCACGCTCTTTTTAGGTGAGGACTCGCCGCTCAACGCGCGCTCGGTCGCGGGCGGAGCCGTGGTCTTTATCGCCGTTGTCTCCATTCTTTCTCTGATGGTGCCGGGTACGAGTGTTTCGTGTGACCTTATGTTCACGCCGCAAAATTTGTCCGCCTCGGGTGGCTACATCGGTGCGTTTATTGCGAGTGCGCTGCAGAATGCCCTGGGTAAGCCTATCGCGATGGTGGTCCTGTTGGGGCTTGTCGTCGTGGGCCTGGTCATCATCGGCTTTTCGGTGGGCGGCGTGCTGCGCTCTGCCCGCGATCGTGCGGCAGATTTTGCCGAGCGCCGTCGTGCCGACGTCAACGCGAGCCCGTGGGGTGACGACGAAGCCCTGTCGGTGCCCGGCGTTGCCCGTCCGCACCTGAGCATTCTTCGTCAAAAGGGCTCCAATGCTGCCGTGACCACGGTCATGGGCAACGATGTGGACCCGGTTTTGGACGATGACGACGAGGACGAGGATTCGTTTGTCGACGTATCCGATGCCGTGGAGGCCGAGCGCGCTAAGACGACGCTGCTGCCGCGCCGCCATGCCAAGAAGGGCAAGGCTGCGCCTAAGCTCAATACAAGCGAGCCCGACCCGTCTTGGTCCGATAGCGAGATTGAGCTCACCGAGGGCGATGACGAGGATGACGAGGCTCCGATTGAGACCGCAAAGACAACTTTGCTGCCGCGCCGCCATGCAAAGCGCGACCAGGTAACCGGTCAGCTTTCGATGGAAGACGACCCCGATAAGATCGACGAGTCTGAGCCGCCGTTTGCCGTGAATCCTGTTTCGGCAGCACCTCAGATCCCCGACTTCTTGAAGCATCCCAAGGTTGCCGATGCGTCTGCCTCGAGTGCTGTCGGATCGGCTGCGGCTAGCGATGGGGGAGCGGACGGCGGCGCCGCAGATAACGAGGGCGAAGAAGAGGACGGCCTCAAGCTTCCGCCGCTCGAGATCCTGCACGCCAACCCGCAGTCGGCGTCCGCCGCGTCTTCGGACAAGGAGCTGGAGCAGACCGCTGAGTCACTGCAATCCACCTTGCTTGAGTTTGGCCGCAGTGCCCGCGTGGTCGGCTGGATCGCCGGCCCCACGGTTACGACCTTTAAGCTTCAGCCCGGCGAGGGCGAGCGCGTGAGTAAGATTTCGAGCCTTGAGGACGATATCGCGCTTTCGCTCGCTGCCCAGTCGGTGCGTATCTTTGCCCCGATCCCCGGCACCTCGCTCGTGGGTATCGAGATTCCCAATCGCAAGCGCCAAAACGTCAATCTGGGCGACGTGCTGCCCTATGTGAAGGGCGGTCCGCTCGAGCTAGCCATTGGTCGCGATGCCGAGGGCACGCCGGTTGTCGCCGATCTCGCCAAGATGCCCCACTTGCTTATTGCCGGTACCACGGGTTCCGGTAAGTCGGTCATGATCAACTCCATCATCACGACCCTGCTCATGCGCGCCCTTCCCGAGGATGTTCGTCTGATCATGGTCGACCCCAAGCGCGTCGAGCTTGCGGGCTATAACGGTCTGCCGCATCTCTATGTGCCCGTGGTGACTGAGCCCAAGCAGGCCGCGAGCGCTCTGCAATGGGCCGTGTCCGAGATGGAGCGTCGCCTGAAGGTCTTCGAGCGTCTCAACGTGCGTAAGATCTCGACCTACAACGAAAAGCAGGCCGCCGGCGAGTTTGAGCATTACGATAACCCGCCGCAAAAGATGCCCTACCTGGTCATCATCATCGACGAGCTTTCGGACCTGATGATGGTCGCCGGCAAGGACGTGGAGGCCTCGATTGTGCGTATTGCGCAGCTGGGCCGTGCCGCCGGCATTCATCTTATCGTGGCCACGCAGCGCCCCAGTTCCAAC
>CALHJX010000254.1:0-3756 GCA_938033385.1 uncultured Collinsella sp.
CCACGACGGCATCGGCGCACTCGTTGTTGACGTGCTCGACGGCCTGAGAGACGCCCTTGCCCAGATAGCGGCCCTTGTCGCCATCGCGCAGCTCGCAGGCCTCAAAGGCGCCGGTCGAAGCGCCCGAAGGCACCATCGCGCGACCGAAGCTGCCGTCCTCGAGTACGACCTCGACCTCGACGGTGGGGTTGCCGCGGCTGTCGAGCACCTCGCGACCGTAGACGTCCAAAATATCGCTCATGTTGTCTCCCTCTCACTTGGAAACGGGTTGAATGCTTGGCGACGCGGCTTGCACGCTGTAGAGGCGCGCAGGTTCATAAGTTAGCCATGTCGCACTTTTTGCATTATGCCCTAAGTTAGCCGAGGGATACACTTGATTTTCGAAAAATTTAGCGGGAACGATGAAGCGTGTCAGCCCGTCGTTCCCGCAGTCTTACTCCTCCGCCTTTGCGGCATCCCACAGGTCGTTGAGGCCGTGGGTCGAAAGCTCGGCAAGATCCACGTGAGCATCGGCCGCCATCCGCTCCATCGCGGCCCAGCGGCGGCGGAACTTTGCCGTGCTGGCACGAAGGGCGCTCTCGGCGTCAATGCCCTCTTTGCGTGCAACGTTGACCAGGGCAAAGAGCAGATCGCCAAACTCCATTTCGCGCTCGGGCGAGCCAGGGGCCTCGGCCTCAAACTCGGCACGCTCCTCGGCAACCTCGTCCCACACATCCTGGACCGTCTCCCACTCAAAGCCCACGGCAGCCGCCTTGCGCGACACCTTCTGAGCCTGCATCAGCGCCGGCAGATGCGTGGGCACGCCGTCGAGCAGGCCCTCGGGCGCAGCCTCGCCCGCCGCCACGGCCTTGTCCTTGGCAGCCCTCTCGGCAAGCTTAACCTCGTCCCAAATCTTGAGTACCTCGTCGGAGCTGTCGGCATCCACATCGCCAAACACGTGCGGATGACGGCGAATGAGTTTGGCGTCGATATCGCGCGCCACGTCGGCCAGCGTAAACTCGCCGGCATCCGCCGCGATCTGCGCATGCAGCACGACCTGCATGAGCACGTCGCCCAGCTCCTCGCGTAGGTGAACCGCGTCGTCCGCCTCGATGCAGTCGAGTGCCTCGTAGGCCTCCTCGATCATGTTCTTGCCGATGCTGCGGTGTGTCTGTTCGCGGTCCCACGGGCAGCCATCGGGCTGACGCAGACGCCAGATGGTCTGCACCAGATGCTGCAGCTCGGCCGACGCGTCTATCAGCGTGGACAGATCGCGCGAGCCCTCGGCATTTTGCTGAGCCATATGCTGCGCCATGGTTATTCCTCCTCCAGGATCACGTGGCGGAACGCACCGCCCTCGTAGATGCCGTAGCTGTGCGTGCCGTCCTTGGGAATGCTCACACTGCCGGGGTTGAAGAGCCACAGGCCCGGGTGCGCGGCACTTTCCTCGTTGACCTTGATGTGCGTATGACCGTAGACGAGCGCGGAGCCCTCGGGCAGCGCGGGCGCGTGGTCGACGCTGTTGTGCATGCCGGCGCCAAAGACATGGCCGTGCGTCAGGAACAGCTCGCGGCCGGTCTCGTCAAACAGCGTGGCGTAGTCGGCCATGACGGGAAAGTCGAGGACCATCTGGTCGACCTCGGCATCGCAGTTGCCGCGCACCGCGATGATGCGGTCGGCCAGGGCGTTGAGCAGCGGGATAACGCGCTTGGGGGCGTAATCGCGCGGCAGGTCGTTGCGCGGACCGTGGTAGAGCAGGTCGCCCAGCAGCACGATGCGGTCGGGCTGCTCGGATTCGATGTCGGCGACCAGGCGTTCGGCCCAGTATGCCGAGCCGTGGATGTCGGAGGCGATGAGGTATTTCATGGGGAGATCCTTTCGAATGGGGTTGATATGGCTGGGCGCAGGATGTCGCCACCAGCCGCGTTATTCAAATCGCAGTGCCGCGGCTTGCGCCGCCTGCATCACGCGCTGGAGCGGCACGTTATGCTCGCGAGCAAGGCGGGCGCAGTCCTCGTACTCGGGCGCTGCACGCTCGCTGCCGTCGGGCAGGGTTGCCACCTTGACGGACACCTCGCCCCATAGCGTCGTTACGCGCTCAAAGCGGCGTGGCAGGCAAACGCGCTCCATGACCTGGCGACGAATGCCGTTGGTCGTGGTTTCCAAAAAGATAATCGTCTGCAGGCGCTCGATATCCTCGTGAGCACAGATTACCTGTAGCTGCCAACTGGGACGGCCTTTCTTGCAATAGAGGGGCAGCCAATGCACCTCGCGCGCACCTGCCTCGCGCAGGCGGTCGGCAGCGTAGGCGAGCACCTCGGGCGACGCGTCGTCGATGTCGCATTCCAGCTTGACGATGGTCTCGGGCGCATCGGTCTCGCGGGACAGCGGGGATGTGCTATCGCATTGCATACGGTCCGGATCCTTTCCGCGCGGGCTCGTTTTGTTCATCCAAACGCTAGCACATCGGACGTGGCACAGGCGTGACTTTCGTCCGTCGCCGCCCTCGCTCCTATCCAAACATGTACATCAGCCTCCAAACATGTCATTTTCTGCAGCTTTTGGAGGCTGATGTACATGTTTTAAGAGCGCAAGCGAGGCCGCACCGCGCACCCTTTCCAGTCGATTTCGGCCCCCGGCGTGTCCGGCGTGTTGAGAGCTGCGCCATTACAATGGAGCGGATTCGCTTGACGCAAAGGAGCCGCTATGCCCATGTGCCCGCTGGTCGATTGCCATACCCACACCTCGTTTTCGGACGGGCATGCCTCGTTTGAGGACAACGTCCGTGCCGCTGCTGCGGCCGGCTGCCGCGTCATGGTCTCGACCGACCATCTCACCCTGCCCGCCAGCATGGATGCTAACTGCGAGGTGCAGGTTACTGAGGGCGACCTCCCGGCGCATCGTCTGGCTTTTGAGGACGCTCGCAATCTTGCCGCTCAGATTGCGCCAGAACTCACCTTTATCTACGGTTTCGAATGCGATTGGTACGAGGGCTGCGAGCCTTTGGTTGAGCGCTGGTCCCAGGGCGCCGTCGTGCGCTTGGGCAGTGTGCACTGGATTGGCAACCCAGGCGATATCATGGCCGGTGCCGCTGGTACGGCGGGAACGGAGGACGTCGCTCGTCCCGATACGCCCGATTCGCGCTACGGCTGGATCGACGATGACACCAACTTGCACGTTTGGGAAAACCTGGGGGTACGCGGCGTGTGGGAGCGCTACGTCGACGACTGGTGCCGCGCCTGCGAGAGCCCGCTCAACTTTGATGTAATGGCTCACCCCGACCTGGTCATGCGCTTTTCGAAGGAAGGCTTTGCGCCCGACTTTGACCCCGCACCGTTTTGGCAGCAGATGGCCGAGTGCGCGCACGATACGGGCCGCCGCGTTGAGGTCTCGACGGCCGCACCGCGTAAGGGCTTGGACGACTACTACCCCGCAACCGGTCTTTTGCGCTGCTTTGCCCATACCGAAGTGCCGATCACCTTTGGCTCGGACGCGCACCGCGCCTGCGATATCTGCTGGAGCATCCGCGAGGCCCAGGCCCACGCCTACGACTGCGGTTATCGAACCTTCGACATCCCCCACCCCACCGGCGAATGGGAACCCACACCCCTCGACTAGCCATCCCTTCATAAGTTGCGGTGGAATAGGGATTGTTTTGCCTGATGAAGCGCTTGAACAGTCCCTATTTCACCGCAACTTCCATGACCCCGTTACACCAACAAAGACTGTCCCAAACGACTAGTGGCGGCGGGCGTTGAGTTCGCCGGCAAGCTCGTC
>CALHJX010000255.1:0-2826 GCA_938033385.1 uncultured Collinsella sp.
GGGGGCATATCCAATAGCGCCGAGCGCCTTGCGCAACGCGGCGCCATCCGCGCCGGCAGCCAACTCGCCGCCCGAGCACTCGGCTTCGTCCAAATCGCCTTTGACCAGCACAATCGGCGAGCACGCATTGCCCGCGATACGCACGCCGCGGCCCGCGAGCGATGCGAGCTCCTGCTCGGTCGCCTGAGCGATGGCTTCTTTTTTCTGGCTTTGTGACGTGGGCATGCACTCTCCAATCATTTGCGTGCCCACCATTATATAAAAGAGCCGCCCGCGAGTGGTTGCTTTACGAGCCGCTGGGTATAAGCACGGTCGTACTGAGTTTTACGCGGCCGAGCCGCGTCGCATTATGGAGGTCACCATGGCTGACATCAAGCAGATTACCCCCGAGAACTTCGACGCTGTCGTCAACGATAGCCTGCCCGTACTGGTTGATTTTTGGGCCCCGTGGTGCGGCCCCTGCCGCTCGCTCTCGCCCATCGTAGACGAGGTCGCCGACGAACTGGCCGGCAAGCTGGCTGTGGCCAAGTGCAACGTCGATGACAACCAGGACCTGGCCATGAAGTTTGGCGTCATGAGCATCCCCACGCTGATTGTCTTTAAGAACGGCGAGGAGGTCGACCGCTCGGTCGGCGCCTTACCCAAGGCAAGACTTCAGGCACTGCTGGAGAAACATCTGTAATACGCTTGTTACCTGTCTGCCGTCCATGAGCGGTTTCGCACCGCTCGCCGGAGTGCCAAACGCAAGGCATGCGACCACGGATAGTATGGTAGACACAAACAGCCCCCAGTGAACGGGTGCGAGTCAGACGGACTCGCGCCCGTTTTCTTATGCGGCGGCGCCCAAGGCGGGCGTAGTAGAATCTGAACCACCATTTCGCCCCGTACAAAAGGAGATTCCCATGCATGACGTCGGAATGAACATGAGCCAGCTTGCCATGAGCGTCAAGCAGGTCGACGACACCATTGAGCTCGCTCACGAGTGGAGCCATCAGCTGCTGCATGCGACCGAGAACTTTGACATGGAGCGCATTGGCGCCAAGCTCGAGGCCGCCATGTCTGCGCTGCACGAGGCGCACGATGCGCTCGAGGGCTACGAGGAGGCCATCGAGGCAGATCACAACTCTGTCGGCTCTGTGAAACTGGTGTAACGTGGCCGAACACGAGCACACGCACGACCACGGTGCGGACGACGATGCGAGCTGCCGCTGCAGCGGCACCAACTCCGAGCTGGTCCGCTTTTCGGTCACCGCACCCGACGACCTGCTGCGCCGCTTTGACGAACAGATCGCGCGCCGCGGTGACGTGGCTAACCGATCCGAGGCCGTGCGTGACCTGATTCGCACCTCGATCGCCAAGGAGCAGATGCGCACGCCCGACGAGCAGGTCATCGGTTCGCTCACCATGATCTATGACCACCATACCGGCGATTTGACGCGCCGTCTGGACGAGGTGCAGCACGACTACACCGACGAGATTGTCTCGACCATGCACGTGCATCTGGACCACCACAACTGCTTGGAGATTCTGGCGCTCAAGGGTCGCGGCAAACGCGTCTACGAGCTGGCGGACCGATTGCTGGGGCTGCGCGGCGTTAAGCACGGCGAGCTCACCTGCGCCGCCACCAAGCAGAGCTTGGGGCTCTAACAGCACACACTTCAATGAAGGGGAGCCACATGCGGCATGTGCATATTCATGTGACGGGCATCGTGCAGGGCGTTGGCATGCGGCCATTTGTGTATCGCGAGGCTATGGCGCATGGCATTTGCGGCTGGGTGCTCAACGCGGGCGATGGCGTGCACATCGAGGCGCATGCTTCGGTCGAGGCACTCGACGGCTTTGTCGCCGCGCTGTCGGAGCACGCGCCTGCCGCGGCCCGCGTTGAGCATGTCGCCGTTGCAGACCTGGAGCCCGACGCTTGGGATGCCGACGATGAGCAGGTATTTCGTATCGTAGCGTCGCAGGATCAGACCATGCACACGACGCTCATCTCCCCCGATATCGCCACCTGTGACGACTGCCTGCGCGAACTGTTCGACCCCGCCGACCGACGCTATCACTACCCCTTTATCAACTGCACCAACTGCGGGCCGCGCTTTACCATCATCCGGTCGCTGCCTTATGACCGAGCGGCCACGTCGATGGATTGCTTTCCCATGTGCCCCGAGTGTGCCGCAGAGTATGGCGACCCGCTTGACCGGCGCTTTCATGCGCAGCCCGATGCCTGCTTTGACTGCGGGCCACATATTACCTGGCGCGAGGCGGCGGGCGACATGGAGCTCGAGGGCTCGGGGGCGACGCCAGCCGTCGGCAGCACGCGCGAAACCAGCGATGCCATTATTGATCGCTGTGTCGAACTGCTGGCCAGCGGCGGGATTGTCGCCATCAAGGGCCTGGGCGGATTCCACTTGGCATGCGACGCCTCCAACGAGCAGGCGGTAGCCGAGCTTCGCCGCCGCAAGCGCCGCAGCAACAAGCCGCTTGCCGTTATGGTGCGCAGCCTTGCCGATGCTGAACGCCTGTGCCATGTCGATGATGCCGAGCGCGGCTTGCTAACCGGTAGCATCCGCCCCATCGTGCTGTTGCGCCGGCGTGCTGTTGGCGAGGGAGATTCCCCCGACGCCCTTACACTCGCGCCATCCGTCGCGCACGATCTACCCGAGCTCGGCGTTATGCTCCCCTATACACCGCTTCAGCATCTGCTGCGTGCAGCTGCCGCGTCGCATGATATGCACGCGCTGGTCATGACCAGCGGAAACCTGAGCGAAGAGCCCATCGAGACCGATGACGATCTTGCCTGGGAGCGCCTCGTTGCCGCCGGCATCG
>CALHJX010000256.1:0-8038 GCA_938033385.1 uncultured Collinsella sp.
CCGCGGACAGGCCGGCCCCGACAGAGGGGAGGCGCCGCGCGCTCGGGCGGCGCGCCGGGGAGATAGTGGACGAGATAGTCGAGAAGCACGGCCTCAAGAAGGAGTAATATCGGGACTTGCAGCGACGGACCTCAGGACGCTCTTACACCACGTCTGCGCGCGCGACCGTCGAAATGGCGATGAAAGCACGATTTTGATCCAACTGTTAGTCCTTATAATGGACATATGTTGCGTAACTTAAGCAAATACTATCTTTTTATATGTTGCAAACAAAGTAGCAGTACTCATTTTTGCCATTTTTTGACCACGGCCTTTGCGACAGATGTGCTGGCGGGTTCGAATCCCTCTGCGATGGGCCCAAAAAGAAAGGCTCCCATTGCTGGGAGCCTAACAATTCAGTGGTGGGCGATGAGGGATTCGAACCCCCAGCCTTGTGCGTGTAAAGCACCTGCGCTAACCGTTGCGCCAATCGCCCGTGCGGAGAGAGTATAGCAAAACAATCGCCCCATTCACCTCATATCCATTAAAGGTAACTGGCACGTGTCACAGCGGAGCTGATTCAGTTGAGATTGCCTGAACATTCCGTCCCTCTTTACGCCCTCGGGTATACTCAAAAGCTACTGATTCGATTTGATACCCAGCAACAGCAGAGGGGATAGTATATGTGCGGTTTTGTCGGTTTTGTCGGTGGGACGGATAACCAATCCGAGGTGCTCACCAAGATGATGGACCGCATCGTCCATCGTGGTCCCGACATGGGCGGCCAGTTTATCGACGGCCGCGTTGCCCTGGGCTTCCGCCGCCTGTCGATCCTCGACCTGACCGAGGCCGGCGCTCAGCCCATGGCCAATGAGGACGGCAGCGTCGTCATCGTCTTCAACGGCGAGATCTACAACTTCCAGGAGCTCCGTTCCGAGCTCGAGGCCAAGGGCTATAAGTTCCACTGCGGCGCCGACACCGAGAGCCTCCTGCACGGCTACGAAGAGTGGGGCGAGGCCGTACTCAATCGCTTGCGCGGTATGTACGCCTTCGTCATCTGGGACAAGAAGAAGAACAAGCTCTTTGGCGCCCGCGATATCTTTGGCATCAAGCCGCTCTACTACTATCCCATGGCCGATGCGGGCGACGGCGCGCCGGGTGTGCTCTTTGGCTCTGAGATCAAGAGCTTCCTGGACTATCCGCACTTCCACAAGGCGGTCAACAAAAAGGCCCTGCGTCCGTACATGACGCTGCAGTATTCGGCAACCGAGGAGACCTTCTTCGAGGGCGTCTACAAGCTGCCGCCGGCGCATTACTTTACCGTAGACATCCCGACCGGCAAGATGAACATCGAGCGCTATTGGGATTGCGATTACTCCGCCGTCGAGAAACCGTTCGAGGAGTACGTCGACGAGCTGGATGAGGTTGTGCACGAGAGCGTCGAGGCCCATCGCATCGCTGATGTTAAGGTCGCTTCCTTCCTCTCCGGCGGCGTCGACTCCAGCTATATTGCCGCTTGCCTTATGCCCGACAAGACCTTCTCGGTGGGCTTCGATTACAAGAACTTTAACGAGACCAACTACGCCAAGGAGCTTTCCGATAAGCTCGGCGTCGAAAACGTTCGCAAGATGATTACCGCCGACGAGTTCTTCGGTGCGCTCGAGGACATCCAGTATCACATGGACGAGCCGCAGTCCAACTTGTCTTCCGTGCCGCTGTGGTTCTTGGCCGAGATGGCCCGCAAGGACGTTACCGTCGTGCTTTCGGGCGAAGGCGCCGACGAGCTCTTTGGTGGCTACGCCTACTACGAGGACACGGTCCCGGTGCGCAAGTACAAAAAGATGGTGCCGCTGCCCATCCGTCGCGCGCTCGGTAACCTGGCGCTGCATATGCCGTACTTCAAGGGACATAACTTCCTGGTCAAGGGTGCCGAGATCCCCGAGAAGTCGTTCCTGGGACAGGCTCTGGTATGGCCGGAGCGCGAGGTCGACGGCGTGCTCAAGCCCGAGTACAACACCGGCGATGGCGCCTTCGAGCTCGCTGCACCCATCTATGCGCGCGTGAAGGGTCAGCCCGAGCTGGTCAAGAAGCAGTACCTGGACATGAACATGTGGCTCCCGGGCGACATTCTGCTCAAGGCCGACAAGATGTGCATGGCACACTCGCTGGAGCTGCGCGTGCCCTTCCTGGACCGCAAAGTCATGGAGTTCGCCGAGCACATTCCCGACCGCTACCGTATCAACGAGAACGGCAACAAACAGGTACTCCGCCACGCTGCCAACAAGTCGCTGCCCGATGAGTGGGCCACCCGTCCCAAGGTGGGCTTCCCAGTACCGATCGTCTACTGGCTGCGCGAGCAAAAGTGGTACGACTACGTCAAGGAGTACTTCACCGCGCCGTGGGCAAGCGAGTTCTTCAATACCGACGAGCTCATGCACCTGCTCGATCTGCACTTTGCGGGCAAGGGCGATTTCCAGCGCAAGATCTATACGCCGCTCGTGTTCCTGGTGTGGTACAAGCGTTTCTTTATCGACGAGGACCAGCCTTCTGTTCAGGCTGCCTAGTCTCGGCCTACGAATGCCTGCGCGTAACGGCTCCCCCGGGAGCCGTTTTTGCGCGAGCACGTTTCAGTTACTATGAAAACCGTCCCTGCAAAATGGCTGAGAAAGGTGAAAGATGCACCATTCGGATTCCGCGACCGTGACCACGGTCGATACGCTTGCCAAGCTGCTCGATGTGTGCGGCGAGCTGCGTGCTTCGGAGCAGGTTGACGAGCGTGCCGTGACCGGCTGTTCGTTTGATTCGCGCGCGGTTTCGGCGGGTGACGTGTTCTTTTGCAAGGGCGCTGCCTTTAAGCCCGCGTTTTTGAGCATGGCGCTCGATGCGGGCGCCGTCGCATTTGTGTGCGAAGAGTCGCTGGTCGAGTCTCTGGAGCCGCTGGCGAAGGAGAGCGGCGCGGCGATGCTGGTCGTGGACAGCGTGCGCACGGCCATGGCCCTGCTGCCGCCGGAGGTCTACGACCGCCCCGACCACGACGTTAAGATCGTGGGTATCACCGGTACCAAGGGAAAGACCACGGCCGCTTTTATGCTCCAGTCCATCATCAAGGCGGCGGGCGAGTCCTGCGGCATGATCGGCTCGGTGAACACCGACGATGGTATCGAGTGCAACGAGAGCACCAACACCACGCCCGAGGCCCCCGAGGTCTGGCGCCATATCGCCAACTGTCGCGCGTCTGGTCGCCAGTCCATGGTCATGGAGGTCTCAAGCCAGGCGCTCAAGTACCAGCGCGTCGAGAACCTGCCGTTTGACGTGGCGTGCTTCCTCAACATCGGGCGTGACCACATCTCGCCGATTGAGCACCCGACCTTCGAGGATTATTTTGAGAGCAAGCTCAGGATCTTTGATCAGGCTAAGACTGCCGTAGTGAATCTGGGCACCGATGAAGTCGAACGCGTGCTGGAGGCCGCGTCGACGGCCGAGCGCTTGGTGACCGTTGGCGTCGAGCATCCCGAGGCGAGCCTGTGGGCAAGCGATGTCCGCATGGTCGGCTTTAACATCGAGTTTAACCTGCACGGCATGAGCGCCGACGAGCCCGAGGCGGGGGAGAAGGTCCTGCTGGGTATCGCGGGCGACTTTAACGTGGAAAACGCGCTGGTCGCTATCGCCGCCGCGCGCGAGATTGGCATCGGTATCGATGCCATCAAGAAGGGCCTTTCCAAGCTGCGTGTGCCAGGCCGCATGGAGGTCGTGGAGTCGAAGGATGGCCGCGTGATTTGCGTTGTTGACTACGCTCACAACCAACTTTCGTTTCGCTCGCTCTTTTCGTCGGTCAAGCGCGCGTTTCCCACCAGCCCGGTCATTGCGCTGTTTGGTGCCGCTGGAGGCAAGGCGCAGGAGCGCCGTGAGCAGCTTCCGCGCGAGGCCGCACCATATTCTGATCTGCTGATCTTTGCCAACGAGGATCCGGCTCACGAGGACCCGATGAAGGTCTGTCGCGAGCTTGCCGAGCATGTTCCCGACGATACCCCAAACAAGATCATCCTCGATCGCGAGGCTGCCGTGCACGCGGCGTTCAAGGCGGCGCGCGAGGAATACGTCAGCCCCGGTGTGCCCACCATCGTCTTGCTGTTGGCAAAGGGCGACGAGGAGCTCATGCACGAGGGCGATGAGTTCGTGCCCATCGAGAGCGATCTTTCGCTTGCCAACCGTTTAATCGATGTTACCCAGTTTGACTAATGAACTGCGATGAGGGCGGCGTCCTGAGCGCGCTGCCGTTGCAGGCGCGTTTCCCCTCAAGCGGGGCGCGCCGCCTAAGACCAGAAGCCCCTTCTACGTAATGGAGTGACCATGTCCCACAATACCCTGCCGACCGTCGCTGAGCTTTCGGGCGAGATGCGCGAGCGCCTTGCCAAGGTTAAGTACGTCTTTACCGACCTGGACGCCACCATGCTCGCGCCCGGCTCGTGCGTGCTGCGCGACAACGACGGCAATCCCTCGACCAAGCTCGTCGAGGCTGTCGTGGCACTTGCCCGCGCCGGCATCCAGGTGGTCCCCACCTCGGGCCGCAACCGCACCATGATCCACGAGGATGCGCGCGTGCTTGGCCTCAACTCCTACATCGGCGAGATGGGCGGTCTGGTCATGTACGATCTCAAGGCCAACGATTGGGAGTATCTGACCGGCGATATGCCCTACGACCCCGCCTGCGGCCTCACGCCGCATCAGGTGATCGAGCAGACCGGCGTGTGCGAGAAGATTCTCGCCCGCTGGCCGCACAAGATCGAGTACCACAACGACATGTCGACTGGCTACAAGTACCGCGAGGTCACCGTCGGCATGCGCGGCGATGTGCCCGACGACGAGGTCCAGGCCATTCTTGACGAGGCCGGCTGCGGCCTGGTCTGGGCCTGCAACGGTCACCTGACGCATCTGTCCAAGCCGACGACGCTCGAGCTCGAGCGCGGCGAGGATGGCCGCGCGTTTAACATCAATCCCGCCGGCCTCAACAAGGGCGTTGCCATCGCACGTTTCTGTGAGCACCTGGGTATCGAGCGCGAGGAGACGCTGGCGCTCGGCGATTCCGAGTCCGACTTCTACATGGCTGACCACGTGGGCACGTTCTGCCTGGTCGAGAACGGTTTGACCAGCGCCGGCGCGCCCGAGTTCCTGGATGCCTGCGATAACGCTTACGTCACGCGCGGCAAGATTGTCGATGGCTGGGCGGCAACGGCAGAGCTGCTCGTCGCGGCCCGTTCGTAGTGCGGTCCTATCGCGCTGAACCATATCTTTTCGAGAGAGAATCTGGTGAGGTAATGTCCGATATCGAGAATCCGGCAGGCGACACGCGCCCGATTGGCGTGTTCGATTCTGGTTTGGGCGGTCTGACGGTTGCGCGCGCGATTGCGACGGCGCTGCCGCACGAGTCCGTCTACTACTTTGGCGACACCAAGCGCTGCCCCTACGGCACGCGCACCGAGGATGAAGTGCGCTCGTTTGCGCTGCAGGCGGGTCGTTGGCTTTCGAAGCACGACGTCAAGATTATGGTCATCGCCTGCAACACGGCGACCGCTGCGGCCTTGCGTTTGGCCCAGCAGGTGCTCGACGTTCCCGTGATCGGTGTGATCGCGCCGGGTGCCCGTGCGGCAATCAACAGCACGCGTACGCGTCGCGTGGGCGTGCTCGCCACCAACCTCACTATTCGCTCGGGCGCCTACACGCGCGCCATTCAGGACCTGGATGCCGGCGTCGATGTATACGGCTGTCCTGCCTCGAGCTTTGTCGAGGTTGTCGAACACGAGCTCGCCTCGGGTGCACATCTGCAGGAACAGTGGCTTGAGAACGAGGACATCTTCGATACGCCTGCCGTGCGTGCGCTGGTGGGTGCCACGGTTGAGCCGCTGCGCGACCACGGTATCGATACCGTGGTGCTCGGCTGTACGCATTTCCCGCTGTTGGTGGGACCTATCCGCCATGCGCTGGGGCCTGGGGTGCGCGTCGTGAGTTCCGCCGAGGAGACCACACGCGAGCTGACCGATATCCTCACGCGCCGCGAGCAGCTGGCGGGCGACGCCGCCGAGCCGCAGCATCGTTTTGCCACGACGGCCGATAACATTGCCGAGTTTGCGGTGGCGGGCAGCTTTATCTTTGGTCAGCCGCTCAAGAGCATCGAACATATCGATATCGATGAGCTGAAATAGATGTAAGGCAGCCGCCAAAGCCTTCGCCACATCTTTTGCCGAAAGGAAATTTCTATGGAGTACATGCAGGTCAACCGCGCCAACGGTCGCGCCGCCAACGAGTTGCGCCCCGTTAAGCTCACCCGTGGCGTCATGAAGCACGCCCACGGCTCGTGTTTGGCCGAGTTCGGTGACACGCGCGTGCTGTGCGCCGCCACTATCGAGGAGGGCGTGCCGGGCTGGCGAAAGGGAGCTAAGGCCGGCTGGGTGACCGCGGAATACGCCATGCTGCCGGCGTCGACCGGCAAGCGCTGCAAGCGCGAGCACGCCAACCGCAAGGGCCGCTCTATGGAGATCGAGCGCCTCATTGGCCGCAGCCTGCGTACCGTCGTCAACATGAAGGCGCTCGGCGAGTACACCGTCACCGTCGACTGCGATGTGATTCAGGCCGATGGCGGCACGCGTACAGCGAGCATCACCGGCGCCTGGGTGGCGCTGCGCGACGCCCTCGCCATGTGGGTCGAGGCGGGCAAGATCGAGCGCATCCCGCTTATCGGCCAGGTGGCTGCCATCTCCATGGGCGTTGTCGACGGCAATACGCTGCTTGACCTCGATTATTCCGAGGACAGCCATGCCGAGGTCGACATGAACCTCGTCGCCACCGACACCGGTGAGATGATTGAGCTCCAGGGCACCGGCGAGCAGGCGCCCTTCGACCGCAAACGCCTCAACGCCCTGCTCGACCTGGGCGACAAGGGTATCGCCGAGCTCATCGAGCTTCAGCGCCAAGCCATCGCCTAACCTGCCAAATAGGGACAGGTTTATTTTGGTAGGTTTTATCTGGGAAAACGTCGAAGTATAAGACTGCCGTTGATTGAGAGGGGAGAGGGGCCGAGGTCCTCGCCGCCCTCAACACGGCATTGCTATAGAGACAAGGAGGCCAGCTATGGCACTTGAGAAGATTGACATCGACACCCTCGACCCGGCAGCGACCATCGTCGTGGCAACCGGAAACGCTCATAAGCTCACCGAGATCGAGGCCATTTTGGGCAAGGTCATGCCCGAGGTACGCTTTGTGGCGCTCGGCCAGCTGGGCGATTTTGAGGATCCCGAGGAAAACGGCACGACGTTTTTGGAGAACGCCATCATCAAGGCCCAAGCCGCGGTTGAGGAGACGGGCCTTATGGCCATTGCCGACGATTCGGGCTTGGTCGTCGACGCACTGGACGGTGAGCCCGGTGTGTATAGCGCGCGCTATGCGGGCGTGCACGGCGACGATGCCGCCAACAACGCCAAGCTTCTCGTTAACCTGGAAGGCGTGGCAGATGAGGACCGCACCGCGCGCTTTATGAGCGTCGTCGCGCTCATCGACACGGACGGTCTGGTTACCTATGGCGAGGGCGCCTGCGAGGGCGTTATCGCGCACGAGGGCCGCGGCGATCACGGCTTTGGCTACGACCCGCTGTTCCTGCCGGTCGACACGCCGGGCAAGACCATGGCCGAGCTGACGGCGGACGAGAAGAACGCCATCAGCCATCGTTTCCACGCGCTCGAGCATCTGTCCGCCAAGCTGACGGGCGAGGAGTAGGCCATGCGTGCGGTGGTGCAGCGCGTGCTCAACGCCGGCGTGACGGTCGACGGCGAGTGCGTGGGCCGCATTGGACGCGGCTATCTGGTGCTGCTGGGCGTGGGCCACGGCGACACGCGCGCCGAGGCTGATAAGCTGTGGGGCAAGCTCCGCGGCCTGCGCATCAACGAGGATGAGAACGGCAAGACCAACTTGGCGCTTGCCGATATCGACGGCGAGGTGCTCGTGGTGTCGCAGTTCACGCTGTTCGCTGACTGCCGCCACGGTCGCCGTCCGTCGTTTATGGATGGGG
>CALHJX010000257.1:0-2594 GCA_938033385.1 uncultured Collinsella sp.
GCCGCGGCACGGCGCCACCGCTGTGTGTCTGGCCCTCGGCGCGACAGAAGGAGACACTGTTGTGGCCGATGGGCTAAGACCGTTGCCGACCAAGTGCCGTTAGCGGCCATTGGCACATGTCAGCCAGACTGATTCTGTGGGTATAGGGTGGCATTTCACTAAGGTCGGAAACTCCCGCAACCATTGATTGATTTCGACATGTCCGAAATTCATATTACGTATATGGGTAACAATCATTTATAGGATCCCTCAAGTAACCTTAGTAACCGAACCGGGGCAGAAGGGCCTACAAACAAGCCGCGACGAACAGCTTCTTCCGCATTTCTTTAGGCAAGCGAAAAGAGGGATGGCATGACGGCCAAGAGCTACGTAAAGATCGTTATTGTTGGCTCTGCACTTTGTCTTGCAATGGTGCTATGTGCATCATTTGCGAGGTATAGGTCCGAGCAGTCGTTCATCGATGGCGCTGAAAACGGTTTTGGCATAGACGGGATGTATGTCAACGATGGCGCGACCAGGCCGTCTATGGCGATTCTTGCAGGCGAAGACATGGAATGGCAAATCTGTAATGACGATGGCTCTTGTCTGAGTGGTCGTTTGGCCGCAACGAGCGACCCGAATTCGTTCGATCTTCTCGACAATGATGGATCGGATTGCGGTTCAGTTCACCTGTCGTATGCATCACGAGACGGGATGGACGGCATTCTCTACGTCTCCCACGAGACTGGCGATTTCAAGATGCGCAGGACTAACCGAGTGCCGGCTTTTATCGAGGAGTGAGAACTCCCGGCGGTCTGCCGATCAGGCCGCCGGGGTATCGAACCCCGCATTCATCCGTACACACACGGATGAATGCGGGAAGTGTCCGGATGAAGTTGATAATCAAGGAAACAATGCCGTTCTGCCTGGGACGGCTTTGGCCTGGACTTTAACTACAACATCGCGATCGACACTTATCAGCTCGCGCGACGCGCATGGCCAGATCTCGGACGCTGGTGCATGGAGGACCTTCGAGATTTACTGTACATCCAAAACGACGACGCACACCGCGTGCTCGCCGACTGCGAAGACGAGTTGGCTGTCTACAATGCGATCAGAAACGGCGTGAAGTCCGGAGAGCTTTCTGTCGAACCGCCGCGCCGTCGCGCGAGCCGACCGGGCAACCCGGGCAATCTGGTCCTGGCTCTCCCGGTCGTATTCCTACGATATCGCCCCTAGATCACCAATGTGTCAGATAAAGAATGAGGCAATGGCTGTGATCACGCCTACGGCGGATGCGGCGACTGCGCCTTTTTTCCTCTCCTTTAGTCCGACGAATAGGGTTGCCGTAAAGTAAAGGGCGGAAATGCAGTCTATGGCAAGCAAAACGAGTTCCTTGGGCGGTTTCAGCAAAAGGTCGCTAGCAAAGAGTAATGCAAGCAGGGCAAAGCCGATTGTGGTCAAGTATCTCGATTGATTTTGCGACAGCATGGCAACTGCCTTTCAGAACATGCAAGTGAAAAGTCGGTACGATGTCATTGCGGTTGCAAACAAGCCGCCGTCAGGACCGGTTGTCACGAGACCGGCGATAACGCATTTTCTCGGTTTCCAGCTCATGACAGACCCCTCTCTCATAGTGAAACGCATACATTATGAGATATGCACATTATCTCGCTAATCAATTTCAATATCCATCATCCAACTAAAGAATACTGCCTCACTGGTTCAGCGACGATGCGTTTTTACCCTCGCGTTCCCACTCGCCGCGTCGGCGGTCGGAAGGGTCTCCGTCTCGCAATCAGCGACCTTGTAACCGTATCTGTCGAGCCAGGCGGCAAGCACGTCCCAATCGACGCGCTTCCAGTCGCCGCCCGGCGCGTGCTGCATCACGAGGCCTCCGGCGACCATGAGCGCGTGGATATGCCCTCCTTGCAGGCCAGCGATGATCCCGCCGGTGCATACGATGCCAGGTCGCTGTGCCGGCATGGCGCAAACGTATTGGCCTTTGTGCCCCTTTTGGCAACTTTAGCATGGCTGTAGGTTAAACCAACCCACAGCCATGAGCACGTTAACGTAGTACTATGCTAATTACACGGATAAGGCAGGGGTATTTTTCTTTGGCGAATAAATTTGTATTTCACGGCAAGGGGAGTGGCGTTAAGGTTTTCATCGCTATATCAGTTGCCGTGTTCGCATTCTCTGCGCTATTTCTAAAAGTGGAGCGTTGTCAAAAAGATAGCGGAGGTGACTATTCACATTTGTGGTTCGTGAGCGGATTGGTGTTGAACGTTGACAGCTCTGGCGATTTTACCATGTCGGTCGAAAGCGAAGATCCATATAACGACGGGTCTGATCGTCTGACCATTCTGGTTGATTCAGAACATACGCGCTATGTAAGCGATAGCCCCGTGAGCGTTGGGTCTAAAGTCGAGGTAGGCTATTTTCTCGATTCCCGAAAGAAAAATACGATTCGCTGCTCTTCTGTGGATGTGTTGGAATAATTTTTGAGTAACTATCAGTAAAAAGCTGCGAGCAAAGGCCGCTCCACGTGGGGCGGCCTGGTCGCGCGCGCAGACGTGGTGTAAGAGCGTCCTGAGGTCCGTCGCTGCAAGTCC
>CALHJX010000258.1:0-2132 GCA_938033385.1 uncultured Collinsella sp.
CGACCTGCGCATCGAGAGCGGCTCGACGGTGGGCAGCCTCGGCGGCACGGGCTCGGGCAAGAGCTCGCTTGTGCAGCTGATTGCGCGCCTGTACGACGCCACCGAAGGCGCCGTGCTTGTGGGCGGACGCGACGTGCGCGACTACGACCTCGCGACTCTACGCGACGCTGTGGGCATTGTGCTGCAAAAGAATGTGCTGTTTACGGGTACCGTGCGCGAGAACCTGCAGTGGGGCAATCCGCAGGCGTCGGACGATGAACTCCTCGCGGCTTGCCGCGCGGCGTGCGTGGACGAGTTCCTTGATCGCATCGGCGGGCTGGACGGCGAGTTGGGCCAAGGCGGCGCTGGTGTTTCGGGTGGCCAGAAGCAACGCCTGTGCATCGCGCGCACGCTGCTCAAGCATCCGCGCGTGCTCATTTTTGATGACTCCACCAGCGCGGTCGATATGGCGACCGACGCTAAGATTCGCGAGCACATCGCTCGGATTTCCGATACGACCGTGCTCATCATCGCCCAGCGTATCGCGAGCGTCATGGATGCCGATCGCATTGTGGTGTTGGACGACGGTCGTGTCCACGGCGTGGGCACGCACGAGGAGCTGCTGGCGGGCGACAACATCTACCAGGAGATTTACGCCTCGCAGATGGAGTTTGCGGGGAACGCGGACGCCGGCGACGGCAGCGACGATGGTTGCGCGAATGATCCGTTTTCCTCCGTCCCCGGAGGATCGCCCTTGGAAGGGGGTGAGCGCCATGCCTAAGACCGCAGCCCAAGCACGCCCGGCCGACCTCAAGCGCACCGTGCGCCGCCTGCTCTCCTACATGGGGCATGCCAAGTTCTCGTTGCTCACGGTGGGCGTGCTCGCCTCCGTCGCCGCCATCGCGAGCCTCGCCGGCACCTACATGGTGCGCCCCATCGTTAACGGCTTGGCTACGGGCGGGGAGGAACTGCTCGCCAAGCAGGTCATCCTGACGGCGATCATCTACGCCGCGGGCGTGCTCTCGGCCCTGGGCTACTCGCAGATCATGGTGCGCGCGGCCCAACGCGTGGTGTCCGATATTCGCCGCGACCTGTTCGCGCACATCCAGACGCTGCCGCTCAGTTATTTTGACAGCACGCGCTCGGGCGACATCATGAGTTTTTTCACCAACGACGTCGACACCGTCTCCGAGGCGCTCAACAACAGCTTTGCCAACGTGATTCAGGCCGCCATTCAGGTTGTGGGCACCACGGCTATGCTCATCATCCTTAACTGGCAGCTCACGATTATCACGCTCGTGTGCGATGCGGCCATTGTGCTATATGCGCGCTATTCGGGCGCGCACTCAAAGCGCTTCTTTGCCGCCCAGCAGGCATCGCTTGGCGACCTGGACGGATATATCGAAGAGATGGTCTCGGGTCAAAAGGTCATCAAGGTCTTTAACCGTGAGGCGGCGAATGTCGCCGGCTTTGCCTGCCGCAACGACGAGCTTCGCCGCACCGGCACCGCCGCCGTGAGCTATGCCAACTCCATGGTGCCCATGACTGTCGTGATTGGCTACGTCAACTATGCCATCGTCGCCGTGGCGGGCGGCATGCTCTGCATCAAGGGGCTCGCCGACGTAGGTGCGCTCGCGAGCTACCTGGTCTTTGTGCGCCAGGCCGCCATGCCCATCAACCAGTTTACGCAGCTCGGCAACTTCTTGCTCAACGCGTTGGCCGGTGCCGAGCGCCTGTTTGCGGCTATGGACCTTGAGCCCGAGGTGGACGAGGGCTGCGTGGAGCTGGTGCAGACGGGCGATGCCGCGTGGGCGTGGAAAATTCCCGAGGGCCAGGGCGTGGGCGTCTACGGGCACCTGCATGACGTGGCAGCCGTTGATGAGTCGGGCCGCGCGGTGGCCGCCGACGGCACCGAGCTCACGTGCGGCTTGGTCCCGCTTGCCGGCGACGTGCGCTTCCATGCCGTGGACTTTTCCTACGTGCCGGGCGCCCGCGTGCTCACGGACCTCAACCTGTTTGCCAAGCCGGGGCAAAAGATTGCGTTTGTGGGCTCCACGGGCGCCGGCAAGACGACCATTACCAACCTCATCAACCGCTTCTACGAGGTCGATGACGGCGAGATCACGTACGACGGCATCGACGTCAAGCACATT
>CALHJX010000259.1:0-12984 GCA_938033385.1 uncultured Collinsella sp.
CGTGATGGCTTGGCTCCCCCTTTGAGGAAAGACTTCCCCCGCGCCGGGGGAAGATGTCGCGCAGCGACAAAAGGGGGAATCTGGCGCGTTAGCGCCTGAGAGGGCGAGCACGCTAAAGAAAAGCAGCCAGACCGGGTGGTCTGGCTGCTTTTATAGCATACAAGAATATTTTACTCTACATCTTCATCCGCAAAGATCCACAGCACCTCGTTGATATGGGAGCCGCTGCGGGAGTAGGGGGTCACACGGATGCAGAAGCTGCGTCCGTCCGTCTTGCGGTAGCGGTGCTCCAGCAGGTTGCTGCTGAACACGGTGCTGCGCACAAGGCCGAAATCGAACAACTTTGCAAAGTTTTCTCTGTCCTCGGGCGCTACCAGCGTGTCGCGGTAGTTGGTCAACGCAGCGCGGAAAGAGCCGCCGCAGGTGTCCAGAACGGACTGGAAGTCGTCCGGCACAATAACGGGGCGCACGGTGTCCTCCTGCAAGTCCACCACGATTACCGTCTTGTATTTGGGGGCAAGCACCTTCAAAAAGTGCTCGGCATCCCGCTTTTCCTGCAGGGTGCGCTCCATCTTTTCGTTCAGGCCTTCCAGCTGGCGGGCGCGGCCGTTGTGCTCGTAGTAGGTCTGCCGGTCCTGCCGCATGGCAGCCTCGGCCTTGGCGACAGCTTCGTCCAGATGGCGCAGGTCGGTGGTCTGCTGGATGCCTACGGAAATAGCATAGTCCTTTTCCTTCAGGAAGGCACGCATCCGGTCTGCGGTGCTCCACACACTGTAAGGCGGCTCGTTGGGGGTAAGGATGACAAATTCATCGCTGCCGATGCGGTACACCCGGCTGGTAGCAAAGAACTTGCGGGCGGCATTTGCCAGACAGCACAGCAGGGTGTCGCCGCTGCGGTGACCCAGATGCTCGTTTACCTCGTGCATCCCCACCACATCAATGTAGGTGCACACCACGGATTCGTATCCGCTGTTGGGCAACTCCCGCAGGTCGGCTTCGTACCGGCTGCGGTTGGCAAGGCCGGTCAGGGTGTCGTGGCTGTAAGAGAAGTCCAGCTCCTCGCTGAGCTGGTCGGCCTGTGCGTCGTTGCGCACCAGCACGGTCGCCCACGGGTTCTGGGCGCAGCAGCCCCGGCAGGGCAGCACCTCTGTGGTGACCCAGATATACTGGCCGGACACGTTCTCGCGGTAGCGGTAGAACTCCGGCGCAGTGGCGTGGTACAGCACAGAGCGCAAAGCTTCCAGATCGGTCTGCTCCAAGAACAGGTCTGCGTCCTCCTCGTGCACGATCTTTTCGTTCACCAGACGGTCGCAGTAGTTGACAAAATCCTCTTCCTTTTCCAGATCCGCACCCAGCAGGCGGGCGTCCCGCTTGATCACCCGGTACGCACCGGTGGCAAGGTTCAGCAGCGAGATCTCCAGCACGTTGTCGGTAAAGATCTGGTAGGCCTGCAGCGCCAGCGCAGTCTTTTCGGTGCTCGGGTTCTCCACCCGGCGGTCACGGCGCATCAGGTCGCGGCGCAGATCCCAGTAATCCTGATTGGTGGGATCTGCCAGCAGTTTTTCGGCGTTTTCCACCGGCATGGGCTTGAAGAAATAGTAGCCCTGCGAGTACAGGCAGTCTGCGGCCTGCAGCATGGACACCTGTTCCGGGGTCTCCACGCCCTCGGCGATGATGGGCAGATTCAGCCGGTGCGCCATATCCACCACCGACTCCACGATCTGCACGCCCTTGCTGCGGTTCTCCTGATTCATGTCGATGAGCTTCATGTCCAGCTTGATGGCATCGACGTTGGTATCCTTGAGCATATTCAGCGAGGAATACCCGCTGCCGAAGTCGTCCATCATGACCGAGAAGCCCTTGCGGTGCAGCCCCTGAATGGCGCTTTCCACCATCTGGGTGTCCTCGGCCACCATGGTCTCGGTGATCTCAGCCAGCAGGAGCTTTGGCTCCAGCTTATATTTTTCCACCAGATCTGCAAAGATCTGCGGCACATCCAAGTTCAGGATATCCTGCACCGAAACGTTCACCGACACCGGCACAAGGTTGCTGCCGCTTTCCTGCCACTTCTGCAGGGTCTGGCAGACGGATTCCCAGATGTACTGGTCCAGCCTTGTTACAAGGCCGGTGCGCTCCAGCAGCGGCATGAACTCGGCGGGAGGAACACAGCCACGGGTGGGGTGATTCCAGCGCACCAGCGCTTCCATACCCACGATGGCGCGGGTGATGCTGTTGCACTTGGGCTGCAGGAAGAAGCAGAATTCGTGGTTGTCCAGTGCGTGCTCCAGCTCGCCCAGCAGCTGCTGCTGTTCTTTCAGCTCGTTGAGCATGGTGGGCTCAAAGCGGTGCAGGTAGCCGCTGTCTGTCGTTACACCGGCAATCTGCGCGTAGTTGCACAGGGTAGCAGCATCCGCGCCGGAGTTTGCCTGCACGGGGCACACGCCCATTACCACAAAGAAGGTGACATCCTGTTTGCCGGCATTCATGCAGGCTTGCAGCGTGGCAAGCACAGCGGTCTGCTCGGCTTTTTCGTCCGGCAGGCACAGGAAAAAGTCATCATTTCCAAAATAGCCCACAGGATAGCCGGTCTGCTTGCTGTAACCCAGCAGACAGTTTGCCACAGTTTCCAGCAGAGCATCACCCTTTTCGGTGCCGTAAAGCTCGTTATAAAGCTTGAAGTGCTGGATATCCACAGCGGCGACAGCCCATTCCGTTCCCTGATGCGCGGTCAGGAATGTATGCAGGGCCTGTAAAAATGCGTCCTTGCGGTCGATTCGCTCCAACGCAGCAGATGCCGGTGCGGTGACATCTGTTTTGGTCTTTCGTTCCTCTGACATGACGATTCCTCACAATTTGGATAGATTGAATGCGGATAAGCCGATTGCGGTCGGTTTGTATACTTTATAATCAGTATAACACGGTTTCAGTCGTTTTGAAATAGTTTTTTCACACTTTATAACAACATTATTCGAGCAAAGCGCAACAAAAATGCCACACACGGCAGCGCCGGTGCGGCATTCGGGGTCATTTGGTATTCTTGTTGTCGTCCTTGTTTTCCTGCTCGGCGCGGTGCAGCATCTCCCGCAATGTGGGCAGGGTGCGCAGCTTTTTGCCGTGCCGGAGCTTCGGGTAGGCGCGCAGCATACGGCGCGGGCCCACGATGCGGGGAGTGCGCAGCAGCTGTGCCTGCATTTCCTCGCTGCGGGCTTGCAGCTCTGCTGCCAGCTGTTCCAATTGCAGCAGCTCGGCGGCGCGCTCGGCCTCCTGGTCGCAGAGCAGCTTATCGTATGCCTTCAAGAACGGCAGGTAGATGATGGCGTCCAGCAAGATGATGATCGCAACAAATACCAGGGCGATAAGCTGGAAGTTCGTGGTGATGAAGATGCCGATGGGGGCGGGGGTGGCCCAAGGCACCACGAAGGAGAAGCCGTTCATGCCCACGTTATCGATAAAGAACTTGGCAACACTCACGTTGACGCAGCCGGCGGTAACAAAGGGGATGAGCATGTAGGGGTTAAGGATCATCGGCGCGCCAAAGAGCAGCGGTTCGTTGACAGCAAAGGCAACAGGAACAATCGAGGCCTTACCGACGGCTTTGAGCTGCTTGGACTTCATAAAGAGAATCAGCAGAAGCGGCACGATGAACGTGGCGCCGGTGCCGCCGAACTCACCCACGAGCGACATGTTAAAGGTGAGGGAGTGGGCGGGGTGGCCGCCTGCCAGCAGAACCTGTAGGTTCTCGGCCTGGTTGGCAAGACGGATGGGGTCGATGCCCGGCTGGACGATCGAGGGGCCGTGGACGCCGATGAACCAGAAGAACGCGGTGGCCGCCTGGATAAGGATAAGGCCAGGATAGGTTTCTGCAGCGGTAAAGAGCGGGGAGAGCAGTTTGATAAGCAGCTCGGAGAACGGAACGCCCATGAGGTTGCGAACGACGACATCGATGATGCCGCAGATGATGACGGCACCGCCAAAGGGGATGATGTCGCGGAAGTTCTGAGCGATGGCGCCCGGGACCTCCTTGGGCAGCTTAATGGTCAGATCGCGCGAGACGCAGAATTTGTAGACCCACACGGTGATGAACGCGGCGATATAGGCCGAGAACAGACCGCGCGTGCCCATGCTGGTGCAATCGAAGACCGAAAGCTCGGAGCCGTTGAACTTGGTGGTGAACTGCGTGACTGCGAGCAGCAGCATGCTGCACTGGGCGGCCACCATGGTGGAACCGTCGTTGAGCACTTTGCCGGCGGGCATGCGACGGTTCATGGAAGCCGTGAAGTTCTTGGCAGTGGTGCCGGCAACCATGATGCCCATGACACCCATGGTGAAGTTGTACAGCTTGTTGCACCAGTCGATGAGCGGCTGGGGCAGCGTGATGCCGACTACGCCGGGAAGGGTGGCAATGAGCAGAAAGATCGAAGAGGTGAGGACAATGGGCATGCACCCAAGGAATCCGTCCTTAATGGCCTGGAGGTAGATGTTCCTCGAGATCTTCTCAAAGAACGGTTGATGCTTCTCGAGCATCTTTACGATGGCGTCCATAGAGCTCCTTTGCTGCTCGATGCGCGATGCATGTGGATGGAACTGGTCGTCGATGGATGGTCAGGACTGCCCGGAAACCTTCCTGCTTATGGAAGGCATTGCGAAATGACAACGTTGTCATTTCGTTAATGACAACGTAAGACATTTTTGGAAGAGCAACAAGGATTTACGGGTGAGTGGTCGATATTGTCCGGTAAACGGTTGATTTATCAGTCAGGCAGGTAGTGTATGCTAGAACGCAAAAAACAAGCGATGCAAAACCGACTGGAGAAGTAGTGGCAACGATGGACAAGAAAAATGTCTCGATGAACGATGTGGCGATTGCCGCGGGTGTTTCTCTCAAGACGGTGTCGCGCGTGATCAATGAGCCCGATAGCGTGCGCGAGTCGACACGCGATAAGGTCCATTCCGCAATGGAGGCGCTCGGGTTTCGAACCAACTTTGCCGCACGTTCGCTCAAGTTGGGCCGTTATGGTTGCATCGGCGTCGTGCTGTTTCACTTGTCGGGCGGTGCCGTGGACATGATTGACGGTATCGCCGATGCCGCCGAAGAACGCGGCTTTGCGCTCACGATGATTAAGAAGTGCGGAGGTGAGAAGATGACTCTTGCCGATGCGGCGCGCAGAATGTCGCAGCTGCCTGTTGATGGCATGATCTTCAACCTGCGTCAGATGGTCGATGACTTTGATAGCTTTGAGGCGCCGAAAGACCTCAAGACGGTGATTATTACGCCGATGGAGCATCCTACCTGCTCCACCGTCAGTGACGACCAAGAGGGCGGCGCGCGCATGGCGTGCGAGTACTTCTTGAACCACGGGCATAAAAACGTGTACTTCGTCTCTGGTAAGAAAGAGTCGCTGTCGAGCCAGTGCCGTATGAAAGGTTGGCGTGCGGCACTCGAGGCGCGTGGCATTGAGCCGCCCGAGCCTCTGCAAGGCGATTGGAATGCGGATAGTGGCTATGCCGCGGGCCTTGTGCTTGCCGATAAACCCGATTGCACGGCGGTCCTCGCTGCTAACGACTGCATGGCAAACGGCGTGATGATGGCTCTACGTGACAAAGGGCTCAGTGTGCCCGACGACGTGTCCGTGATCGGCTTCGACGATGAGCTCTACAAGACGATTCCCAACTCGATTCTGACGTCGGTAAAGTTCCGTCACCGCGAGCTGGGCATCCGTGCGCTTAACGAGGTCGTCGCAGGTCTGGAAGCCCCGAGCTCCAGAAGCCGTACGCTCGTCTCGGGTGTGCTGGTCGAGCGTTCCAGCGTGAAGGACCTGCGGGCGTAGACGTGCTCGGCCTGTTCGTCTTAATCTGTAACAGGTAGGGCCGAAAATCTCAGCTAGTTGTTACAGATTTAGACAATTCGGTCCGGTATATTCCGTTTGTCTCGATCTGTAACGTCTAAGCGGTCAAAAGTGGTCTACATGTTACAGATTGAGATTTTCGGCTTGGCCTGTGCGTTCATCTCGATCTGTAACAGCTAGGACCGAAAAACTCGGCTAGATGTTACAGATTGAGATGAACAGGAGGACGGGTGCGGTCTAAACAAAATGGCCCGCGCATCACACATCGATGCACGGGCCATTTATTGTCTGCAAGCGGCAGGTGGTGTCAGCGTCTTATGCCTCGAGGTTTTCCTCGATCCAGGCGACGGCGCCCTTGGGATCCTTAGTGAGGTCGATGTACTGTTTGCCCTTGGGCGACAGCAGCGTGATGCCCAGGCGGTCGGTGTCGGCCTTCATCTCGTTGTAATAGGTGCGAACCTGCGGAGCCAGGACGATGACGTTGTACTGGTCCATGATGGCGTAGTGGCTGCCGTAGGCACCGGCGTTGGCGGTAATGTCGATGCCCAGCTCGTCGGCGCCTTCCTTAAGCGCGTTGGCGAGCAGTGCAGAGGTGCCGGCGCCAGCGCACAGAACCAGAACCCTCAGATCCTTGCCCTTAAGGGCGGACGGAGCTGCGGAGGCCTCAGTGGCAGAAGCGGTCTCGACAACAGGAGCCTCAACGGCGGGGGCGGCAGCGGTCTTGACGGCCTTGGTCTCCTCGGCCTCTTCTTCGGCCAGGGTCTCGGCCTCCTGCTTGCACAGGACGTTGTCGTAGGCCTTGCAGAACGGGTAGTAGATCAAGAAGTCAACGACCAGCAGGACGACAACCAGGACCAGAGAGATCGGCTGGAAGTTGGTGTCGATGAAGGTGCCGATCGGTCCGGGGAGTGCCCACGGCATGGCATAGATAAAGCCGTTCATGCCCAAAAAGTCGATGAAGAACTTACCAATGAGGACGTTGGCCACGGGGGCAAACAGGAACGGGATCAGGAAGTACGGGTTGAGGATGATGGGCGCGGCGAACAGCAGCGGCTCGTTGACGGCGAACATCACGGGTACGACAGAGGCTTTGCCGACGGCCTTGAGCTGCTTGGAGCGCATAAAGAGCAGGAAGATGATCGGGACAATGAACGTGGCGCCGGTGCCGCCGAGTTCGCCGATGTAGTTACCGAAGTTCTCGGTCAGGGCGAGGGCGGGGTGACCGCCGGCCTGCAGCGTGGCGAGGTTGGTGGTGATGTTGCCAAACAGCGCGGCGTTGAGGGCAGGCTTAACGACCGAGGGGCCGTGGATGCCCATGAACCAGAACAGCGGGATCATGAACCAGATGAGGGCGAGGCCGGCGTAGGAATCGGCAGCGGCGAACAGCGGGCTCACCAGCGTGGAGATGACGTTGGCAAACGGGACGGCCAAGCAGGTGCGGCAGATAACGTCGATGACGGCGACAAACAGGATGGAGAAGCTGAAGGCGAAGATGTCGCGGAAGTTCTGGGCGATGGCGCCGGGGACTTCTTTGGGCAGCTTGATGGTGATGTCTCGCTTAATGCAGAAGGCATAGATGTTGACCGTGGCAAATGCGGCGACAAAGGAGCTCAGCAGGCCCTTGGTGCCCATGTTGTCGGTAAAGAACACCGAGACATCGGCGCCGTCGATCTTGGCACTCGTCTGGGTAACGGCCAAGATGAGCATAGCGCACATGGCGGCGACCATGGTGCTCGTGGCGTTGATGGCCTTGCCGGCAGGCATGCGGCGGTTCTTGGAGCCGGTCAGCGCGCTTGCGGTGGTGCCGGCGACCATGATGCCCACGACGCCCATCGTGAAGTTGTAAACCTTGTTGCAGAAGTTCACGACGTCGACGTTCCACCAGTCGGGCAGCGTAAAGCCGCCGACCGTGGCGACAACGCCCGGCAGGGTCGAAATAAGCAGGAAGACAGAAGAAGACAGGATGATGGGCATTGCTGCCAAAAAGCCGTCTTTAATGGCCTGAAGGTAGATGTTCTTAGAGACCTTGTCGAAGTACGGCTGACCTTTCTCCAAGAACTTAACGATCGATTCCATAGTTCACGCTCCTCTTTGCATGAAATCTTAATGGCATGGACGTTGAAAACCTATATGGTCTCCCGCTTGCTAAAAGCCCGGGTGCAGGCGGGGTCGGTCCCAGGGGGAGAGAGGGGAGCGGCTGGGTTTGTATCGCATAGGGCCGCTCCCTTCTCGGGGGAAAGCGAGGCGATGCGCTACTGCGCGTCCGCCATAGTGTCGGCGAGCTCCTTGTACCAGAGTGCCGACTGCTTGATGTAGCGTTTTTGCGTGTCGAAGTCGATGTAGAACAGGCCGTAGCGCTTGTTATAGCCATTGGCCCACGAGAACTGGTCCTGCAGGCTCCAGATAAAGTAGCCCTGGACGTCGACGCCCTCGGCGCGCGCCTGGAGCACCTTCTCCATGTGCTGGTCGACAAAGTCGATGCGCTCGGGATCGGCGACGATGCCGTTTGCGTCGGGCTCGGGGTCCTTGTGGCCCAGGCCGTTTTCGGTGATATAGATGACGGGGAGGTTGGGATAGGTGGCGCTGATGTGCTTGAGCGTGTCGTAGAGGCCTTGCGGGTAGATGAGCCAATCCCAGTCGGTGGTGGGGATACCCGGCATATCGACCTGCTGCCCGACGCCCTTAAACTTAAAGCACGAGGTGCCCTTGTCTCCGGTGCCGTTAAAGCTGTTGGTGGACTCGCCATCGTAGGCGGCGATAAACGCCGACTGATAGTAGTTGAGGCCGAACATATCGTTGCGGGGCGCCGCCTTGGCGAGCTCCTCCATGTCGCTGTCCTCAACCGTAAGTGTGGCGTTGTTGGCACGCAGAATCTCGTTGATGAGTGAGAGGGTGCGCGCGGAGTAGTGACCCAGGAAGGCGCCGTCCATGATGAAGTCGGTGTAGAAGGCGTTGTACAGGTCGGCGGCGTGCTGGTCGGCGGGCGAGTCGGTGGCAGGATATGCCGGCGTCAGGACGTTGACCATGCCAATGCGTCCGCCCAGGTGCTCGGTCTCGTCAAGATCCTTATACAGGTTGACGGCGCGGGCGTGGGCAACGAGCTCGTTGTGCTGGCTCTGGATGCCGCTCGTCACATCAAAGTGATGGTTGGGCGGGAAGTTGCCTTGGATGTATTGGGAGTGCGAGAGGCTGATGAGCTCGTTGATGGTGAACCAATTCTTGACCTCGCGGAACTCGCGGAAGCAGAACTCGGCATAGCGCACATAGGCGTCGACGGTCTTGCGGTTGAGCCAGTCGCCCTGGTTGAACAGGGCGGCGGGGGAGTCAAAGTGATGCAGGGACACATAGGGCTCGACGCCATACTTTTTGCAGCAGGCGAACAGCTCGTGGTAGTGCTTAACGCCCTCGGCGAGGGGCTCGGCATCGTCGCCGTTGGGGAAGATGCGGGTCCAGGCGATGGACACACGGATGGCGTTGAGCCCATGCTCGGCAGAAAGGCGGATATCCTCCTCGTAGCGGTTGTAGAAATCACTGGCCGGGTCGGGCAAAAAGCGACCCTGGGCGACAAGGTAATCGTCCCACATGGTCTTACCCTTGCCTGCCACCTTCGTGGAACCTTCCGTTTGGTACGCGGCGGTTGCGGCGCCCCAAACAAAGCCCTTCGGCAGCTGCTGTACGCGGTTTAGCAAAGACATATGCATACACCCTCTCGTCTCGCTGTTCGATATTGTGCGTTTGTGCTCAGGAGGCTCCCTGGTTAGCGTTCAGCGGTGAAAAAGCCCGATAAACACTATCTTAAAATGATTAGAACCAAAATGAGCACGTGAACATTTGACATTGAGCACGTTAACATCCGGCTGGGATGTATAGAAACAAAACAACTTCAAACAGCCGCGAACGGTTGTATTTGTTCGGTAAGCGGTTTTGATTGACAGAAGTTTTCATGTTGTGGTATATGGCTCGGGTATCATGAGCACGTTATCAATGTATGTACGATGCGCCATGGGCGCGGGGAATAGTTGGGAAGCAGGTTAGCGTGGAAGGCATGGCTCAGCGGACAAGGAATGGTCGTTCGGCGAGCGCGGCAGAGGTTGCGGCGCTCGCTGGCGTGAGCCGCCAGACTGTGTCTCGCGTGGTCAACGGTATGCCCAACGTGACGGAAAAGACGCGCAAGCGTGTGCTGGCCGCCATGGAAGAGCTGGGCTTTCGTCCCAATTTTGCTGGAACGGTGTTGCGCGGCGGGTCGTATCGTTCTATTGGCCTGTGCATGTACAACATCACACGTGTCGGTAACCTGGCGACGCTCGAGGGTATCATGCAAGCGGCGCGCGAGCATGATTTTGCCGTCACTATGATCGAGATGGGCGGCGACAAGCCCTATACACTTGCCGATGCCTCGCGCCGCATGGTCGAGCGACCCGTCGACGGCATGATTCTCAACATGAACCGCATGGCTCCCGATTTTGAGGAGTTTGTTCCCCAGCCGGGAGTGCGAACGGTCATCCTGTCCATGTATGCGCATCCGCGCTGCACGACGATCGACTCCGACCAGTATGGTTCGTGCGAGCTGTTGACCAATTATCTGCTGGAACATGGTCACTCGAATATGCGGTTTGTGGCGGGTCCGGAAAACTCGATTTCCTCGCGTTTTCGTGAGGCCGGTTGGCGCGATACGCTGGGTCGTGCTCATGTCGATGCCGCTCCGATGCTGCGTGGCGATTGGAGTGCGGACAGTGGGTACGCCATGGGCGAGCGGATTGCGGCCGAGGTGCTTGCCGGCGGGTCGCAGGCGCCGACTGCCGTGCTTGCGGCAAATGACCAGATGGCGCTGGGCGTTATCGCCGCGCTCGAGAACGCGGGCCTGTCCGTGCCCGACGACGTGAGCGTGGTTGGTATCGACGACGCACTCGAGGGACTTGTTCCTCACAATCGGCTGACGACGCTGCGATTTGATTTGCGCGGTGTCGGTAAGCTTGCGTTTGAGGCGGCGATTGGAGAGAACTCGTCTATCGAGGCGATTCATGTGCCGAGTACGTTGGTCGAACGCTCGACTGTTAGGGACATACGGGGTTAGGTCCTACTCCGTTTGTCTCGGTCTGTAACAGGTAGACGGTCAAAAGCGGGCTACGTGTTACAGATTTAGATTCTTCGGAAAGAGCAATCCTGTTCATCTTAATCTGTAACAGTTAGGACCGAAAAACTCGGCTAGATGTTACAGATTGAGACAAACGTGCGGTACGGTCTGCCCAAAAAAGGCCGGGGGCGGCGCGTCGTGTGACGTGCCGCCCCCGGCTGAGAAATGGGGACAGGTTATGTGGGCAGACAACCCCGCAAGCCGCTAGTCCAGACGACGGGTCTGCGCCACGTGCTTATACCAGTACGCGCTTGCCTTGGGCGTGCGCTTCTGGGTTTCAAAGTCAACGTAGAAGAAGCCATAACGCTTGTTGTAGCCATTGGTCCAGGAGAACTGATCCTGCAGGCTCCACAGGAAGTAACCGCCCACGTTGACACCCACCTCCATGGCCTTGAGCAGCCAGCGCAGGTGCTGCTCGATGTAGTCGATGCGCGGCTGGTCGTCCACAAAACCGTCCTTGTAGGGGTCCTTGTAGCCCATGCCGTTTTCGGTAATGAAGATCTGCTTGTAGTTGGGGTAGCGCTGCTTGATGTAGACAAGCAGGTCGAACAGGCCCTCGGGATAGATGATCCAGTCCCAGTCGGTGGTGGGGATGCCGGGCTTGTTCACGTGCTCGCCAATACCCTTGACGCGCCAGCGGCCGGTGCCCTTCTCACCCGTACCGTTGTGGTGCAGGTCGTTCTCGCCGTCGTAAGCCTTCAAAAAGCGGCACTGGTAGTTGTTAACGCCCAGGTAGTCGTTGTAGAGCGCTGCCTCGCGCATGATTTTCAGATCCTCGTCCGGGATCTCGATGGTGCCGCCCGAGATGGCCGCCAGGCGGTTGGCGCACTCGAGGGTGTCGGGCGCGTAGTCGCCGCGGAAGGTGGCGTCGAGCAAGAACTGGTTCTGCAGCACGTGCTCGTTGTTGGCGGCCTTGATGTCGGCGGGGTCGTTCTCGTTGAGCGGATACTTGAACTCCAGCGACTGGATGACGCCGATTTTGCCCTTAAAACCGCCGTTGTGGAAGGCCAGTACTGCCTTGGCGTGGGCGAGCATCATGTTGTGCTCGCACTGGAAGGCCTCGGCCAGATGCGCCTTGACGCCGCCGGGGAAGGTGCCCTCGATGTAGGTGTTGGAGGCGTCCGCCCAGATCTCGTTAAAGGTGAACCAATAGGTCACCTGGTCGGCGTACTCCTTAAAGCAGAAGGTGGCAAAGTCCACAAAGGCGTCGATGGTCTCGCGGTTGAGGAAGTCGCCCTTCTCAAAGAGGGGCAGCGGCGTGTCAAAGTGATGCAGCGTGACGAACGGCTCAACATGGTGCTTATGGCATTCGGCGAAGAGGTCGTGGTAGAACTGGACGCCCTCGGGGTTGATCTCGCCGGTGCCGTTGGGGAAGATGCGGCTCCAGGCGATGGAGAGGCGGATGCCGTTGATGCCAAACTCCTCGCACAGTTCCAGGTCGACGGGGTACTGGTTGTAGAAGTCCGAAGCGGGATCGGGGGAAAAGCGCCCCTGGGCCTCCAGGAAGTCGTCCCAGGCAACCTTGCCCTTACCGTGAGTGCGGGTCTCGCCCTCTACCTGGTAGGCAGCAGTGGCGCCGCCAAAGACAAAGTCCTCGGGAAACTGCGCAGGCGGGTTAGTGACGCTAGCAGGGTTAACGGACATGATGATCCAATCGTCTAAATCGAAGGGCCAGCCGGTCTTGGATGGTCGGCTGGCCCTGAGCGTTACTTACTTCGAGAGTTGCTCGGAGACGAAGGCGAGAGACTTGTCGCCGTTCTGGGAGAGCTCGATGTACTGCTTGCCACGGCAGGCGACGCACTTGTTGCCCACGCGCTCGCAGTCCTTCTGAAGGTCGGCCAGGTAGCTTGCGGCCTGCGGGGCCAGGACGACCAGGTCAAAGTCGGGGAGCATGTCAACGTGGTTGCCATAGGCCTCGGCAGCGGTCTCGAGGTTAATACCGCGCTCCCTGGCAGCCTTGGCCAGCGCGTTGGCGAGCAGGCCCGAGGTACCGCCGCCCTGGCA
>CALHJX010000260.1:0-6201 GCA_938033385.1 uncultured Collinsella sp.
CTGGTGATCTCCGCCTTGAGAGGGCGGCGTCCTAAACCGCTAGACGAACGGGCCACATGACATCTGCACTGCCGTGCTGCGAAGAAATATATTACGGGACAAAAAACGTCAGCGCAAGAAGAAATTCCAAATTGCCGAAAAAATGTCGGCAGATTATGGAACACGCAGGTAAACTGGGTAGCTAATTCAAGTTGAGATGGACCAAAAGAGCTTCGCGATCGTTGGGAATGTTGTCTTCGATCACGGCGTCGAGGGCGGAGTTGAGAAGCTGACCCAGTTCCGGCCCGGGCTTGACTCCGGCACGGATCAGGTCGCCGCCGTTGATGGCGAGCATCTTGAGCGTATAGGGCTCCCCTGCCTTCAGCAGCTCGTGCGCCATCGCGCGCATCTCCTCAATCGTCTCAACGTAATAGAAGCAAGACGGGGCCTTGCCGAGCGTATCAGCACGCTTAAGATCCATGAGCTCATCAATCAGGCGGGCTGTGTCGACGCCCTCGCCCGAAAGCGCGCGCATCATATTGAGCAGGCAGGATCGCTCGGGGCGCAGCGGCTTATCGTGGTATTTGATCAGCAGGCACACATCGCGCACCAAATCGTGCGAGAGTGCCAGGCGATCCATGATGACACGCGCCTTCTTGGCGCCGAGCTCGGGATGACCGTAGAAGTGTCCGCTGCCGGCGTGATCGACCGTAAAGCACTCGGGCTTGGAGACATCGTGCAAAAACGCCGCCCACATAAGGCTCGACGACGGCGCGACGCCGTCGCACAGCGCCAGCTCCCCTGCCACTGTCAGCACACGGGCGATATGCTCGTAGACGTTAAACGCATGGTAGACACTTCGCTGATCAAACCCGCGACCCGCTGCCAACTCGGGCACAGCGGCACAGATGAGCTCGGGATAGCGAAGCATCGCGTCTCCCCCATGACCGGTCGAAAGAATGCCCTCGAGCTCAATACCCACGCGCTCGCGCGCCACGGCATCGAGCAGCGGCGCACACTCGGCAAGCGCACGCTTGGTCTCGGGCTCAATCATAAAGTCTAGACGGCAGGCAAAACGCACAGCGCGCAGCATACGAAGCGCATCCTCGTTAAAGCGACGCTTGGGATCGCCGACAGCGCGAATCAACTTGCGCTCCAGATCACCCTGGCCGTCGTAGCGGTCGACAAGCCCGCGCTCGGGATGCCAGGCCATGGCGTTGACGGTAAAGTCGCGACGGGCCAGATCGTCCTCGAGCGAGGCGGCACGCTCGACACTCTGAGGATGGCGCCCATCGGTGTAAAAGCCATCCAGGCGGTACGTGGTGACCTCGATACGCTCGCCATCGGAAATAGCCGTGATTCCGCCAAATTTAATGCCCGACTCCACGACCGCGATATCAGCGGCCTCGAGCGCCGCCTTGGACTCCTGCCACAGGCCGCTACAGCACATATCAACATCGTGGCTGGGGCATCCCATCAGGGCGTCGCGCACCCAACCGCCAACGTACCAAGCCTCAAGACCAGCCGCCTCAAGCGCGTGCAGGACGCGCAGGGAGGCATCGGACGGTTGCGTACCGTTGAGCGAAACATTGCACATGCCTGTGGCCTCCTGCGACTGTCAAATTGGCTATCGATTGCGTCTGCAAGAAGTCTAGCAAGAAACAGCCTCCACTGCACACGCAAGTCCGATAAACAAAAACGCATCCGTCCTAGTCTAAGACGGATGCGAAATAATCAAACTATTCAGGCAAGGTGCAGGGACTAGCAGACCTGGCGAACCTCGATATGCTTCTTATATTCGTCCACCTTGGCAAAATCGCCCAGACCGGGGCACTCGACCACGTTGGCGCCGGTGGCCATCGAAAGACGCAAAGCATCCTCAACACGCTCGGGGGCGTCGTGCCACACGGACAGGAAGGCAGCGAGCGAGGAATCGCCGGCGCACACCGTCGACAGCAGCTTGACGTCGAAGGTGCGGTTGGCAAACCAGATGTGCTCGCCGTTGGAGAAGTACGCACCGGCGCCGCCGAGGGTCAGCAGCACGTTCTTGGCGCCCTTGGCATGAAGCTCAGCCATAGCGCCCTTGACGGACTCATCGTCGCCACCGCTCACCTTAATGCCAAAGATATCGAGCAACTCGTCGTCATTGGGCTTGATCAGCAGCGGCTCCATGGCAATGAGATCTGCCAGCTGATGGCTCGAAATGTCGAGAACGAACTCGGCCCCCTTGGCCTTGACGCGGCGCAGAACCTCGGCCAGGAAGCCCTCGGAAGTGTTGGGAGGCAGCGAGCCGCTGATTACCAGGCAAGTCATGTCATCGAGCGAATCGATGAGCTCAAACATCTCCTGCTCATTGGCCTCGTTGATGGCGGCACCGGCGTTGACCATGTTGTACTCGGTGTCGGGGCCGGCATTGAGGAACACGTTGACGCGCGTGATGCCGTCGGTCCACACGGGCTTGACGGGCACGCCCAGGGCCTCGGCGCCCTTGACGATGAACTCGCCCGAGAAGCCAGCGAAGAAGCCCAGGATCGTGGTGTCGACACCGTAGTGGTCAAGCGTAAACGAGACGTTGAGGCCCTTGCCGTTGGGCGTATAGACGGCGTTGCGAGTACGCGTGACGGTGTTGGCAGCAAGGCCGTCGCAGGCGATGTTGTAGTCAATGGCGGGATTTGCAGTGAGCGTGTAAATCATGAATGTTCCTTTCACGAAGCAACGTGTTGATGAAAGTATATTCCACGCATCGGTAAAAGGCTAGGACAACTCGGTGAACGGTGTGGAAGCGATGAAGTACGGCAGGACACCTCTCCCCCATGGCGGAACAAAAAAGGCGCCCCGGCCGAAACCGGGGCGCCGCATGCGCACGAATATGTCGCGTTTCGATTACTGACGATCGAGCTTGCGGACAGCAACGCGCTTGCTGTACTCGTCGACGTGACCGAAGTCGCCGATGCCGACGGACTCGGCGACGTTGGCGCCGGTGGCCATAGCAAGCTTCATGGCCTCCTCGACGTTGTCGCGATCCCTGTACCACTTGTGCAGGAACGCAGCGAGGGTGCAGTCGCCGGCGCAGACGGAAGAAACCAGTTTGATGTTGAACTCACGCTTGGCGTACCAGATGTCCTCACCGTTGGAGAAGTAAGCGTCACCGCGACTACCACGGGTGAGCAGCACGTTCTGAACGCCAGCGTCGTGAGCCATCTTCATGGCAACGCGAACCTCGTCGTCGGTGTCGACCGGCACGCCGAAGATGGCCTTCATCTCGTGATGGTTCGGCTTGATGAGCAGCGGCTTCTTGTGAGCGAGCTCCTTGAGCTTGTCGGAGGACAGGTCCAGGACGACGTCGGCGCCACGAGCCTGAGCGTGCTCCATGACCTGAGCCAGGAAGTCGGGCGTAGCTTTGGGAGGCACGGATCCGGAGACGATCAGGCACTCAAGATCGCCCGCGGTATCCAGGATGTTGTAGAGCTCCTCCTGGTGCTGCGGCGTAATAGGAGCACCCGGGTTCAGGATGCCGTACTCGTGCTGGCCATCGTTGACGTAGGTGTTAATGCGCGTGATACCGTCGGTCCAGACCGGGCGGCAGAGGCAACCCAGGTTCATGACCTCCTCGACGATGAACTTGCCCGTGAAGCCGGCGAAGAAGCCGAGCGCGACGGTGTCGACGCCCATCTTCTTAAAGGCGAAGGACACGTCGAGGCCCTTGCCGTTAGCCGTGTAGCTGGCCGAGCCGGTGCGGACGTTCTCGTCGGGCTCGAGCGGAGAGCTCGAAACCGTCATGTCGACAGCCGGGTTAGCGGTTAGCGTGTAGAACATTTACAGTACCCCCTGTATATGTGAGGGCCGCGTGGCCGGCCCATTCCAACCACGCGGTTACCTCTGATACCAAATTAGCGAGCTGCGGACTCGAGCAGTGCCTTGACCTCGGCAGCGGTGTTGCAGGCGAGCGCCTTCTCGGCGAGCTCGTCGCACTCGGCCTTGGTCCACTGGCTGATGGTCTTGCGGGCGCGCAGGATCGACGGAGCGCTCATCGAGAACTCCTCCAGGCCCCAGCTGATCAGCAGCGGCTCGAGCAGCGGATCGGCAGCGGCCTCGCCGCACATACCGACCATGATGCCGGCCTTGACGCCGCTCTCGATGATGTTCTTGAGCGAGCGGAGCACGGCGGGATAGTACACCTGGTACAGGTTAGAGATGGTGTCGTTGCCACGATCGGCGCACATGGTGTAGCCGATCAGGTCGTTGGTGCCGATGGAGAAGAAGTCGGCGACCTCGGCCAGACGGTCTGCGAGCAGCGAAGCGGCGGGCGTCTCGACCATGATGCCGACCTCGATGTTCTCGTTGAACTTGCGACCCTCTTCGGTCAGCTCGGCCTTGCACTGCTCGACGAGCTCCTTGACGGCCAAGACCTCCTCGACGCAGGTGACGAGCGGGATCATGATCTTGACGTCACCGAAGGCGCTAGCGCGCAGCAGAGCGCGGAGCTGGACCTTGTACTGGTCGGGATTGGCCAGGCAGTAACGCACGGCGCGGAAGCCCATGAAGGGGTTATCTTCCTTGACCATGTGCAGATACGGAATCTCCTTGTCGCCACCCACATCGAGCGTGCGGATGATGACCGGAGCACCCTTGAGCGCGCTGGCGACCTTACGGTAGGCGTTGAACTGCTCTTCCTCGGAAGGAAGCTCGGCAGAGTCCATGAACAGGAACTCGGAGCGGAACAGACCGATAGCCTCGGCATCGTGATCGAGCGCGTTGGGCACGTCATCGGGGTTACCGATGTTGCAGGCGATGATCTTCTTGATGCCATCGGCAGTCACGGACGGCTTGCCACGGAAGGCCTCGAGGGCCGCCTTCTCGGCAGCAAAGGCCTCGGCCTTGGCGGTGTAGGCAGCGAGCGTCTCCTCGTCGGGATCGGCCTCGACGATACCCTTGCCACCGTCGACGACAACGGTCATACCGTTGCGCAGCGCGGTGCAGCTGTTGGAAACCGAAAGGACAGCCGGGATCTCGAGGGCACGCGCGATGATCGCGGAGTGCGACGTGCGGCCACCGGTCTCGGTGACGATACCGGCAACGTGGGCCTTATCGATCGTGGCGGTCATGGACGGCGTGAGGTCATGCACGACAACGACGGTGTTCTCGGGCAGGACGGAGAGGTCGACGACCTCCTTGCCCAGCAGCTCGGCCAGAATACCGGTGCGGATGTCGGCGATGTCGGCCGCGCGCAGACGGAACATCTCGTCGTCCATGGACAGGAACATGTTCTCGAACATGGTCGAGGTGTCCATGAGCGCCTGCTCGGCGCAGGTACCGCCGTCAATGGCGGCGTTGATGGCGTCGGTCATCCCCGGGTCCTGAGCCAGGACAATGTGTCCGCTCATGATCTCGGCCTCGGCCTCGCCCACCGTCTCCTTCATGTGGTCGGCCTGAGCCTGGGTCTTCTCGCAGAAGACCGAAAGAGCGGACTGATAGCGCTCCTTCTCTGCTGCCGAATCAGCAACCTCGTGCGGCTCAAACGTCAAGTCGGGATCGACGGCGACCATGACGGTGCCGATACCGATGCCCTCGGAAGCGTTGACTCCCTGATACATTCCCATTCCTCTCTCCGTGTCATGTGATAAAGCGTTTTGCCATATCCATGACAAAAGAGCGCAGCTACCTTACAACAGGTCACTGCGCCCCCAAATATGAACTTAGTTGTTCAACATGCGACCCGTTTGAGTTCTACTCGCCAAGACCGCTCTTGATGAGCTCGATGGCAGCGGCCAGAGCCTCGGCCTCGTCAGCGCCGTCGCACTTGACCTCGACCTCGGTTCCGCAGGGGATACCAGCAGCCATGAGGGCCATCGGGGACTTGCCGTTGACCTCCTTCTCGGGGGTAACGACCGTCACGTCACAGGCATACTTGCCCATGGTGGAGGCGAACAGACCAGCCGGACGCATGTGCAGACCCTGAGGATTAACGAGGGTAGCCTTCTCAGAAACCATAGTTGACTCCTTTTTGTGTTTAACCCCTGTCATGCATGTGGCAGGAGTCAGATTCACGACGTTGTTTATATTAACTCACATCAAACGGTTTTTCATTATGTTTCAGACGAATTATTGGACAGATGTGTTTGTCGTCCGCTTGCTCGCCGGGCGGGGCGATTAAGTTTGCTGCTCTACAGTCCTGCGCAAGACGGAAAGCACATTAAGTGCTTTCCTTTGCGTGCGGAACTC
>CALHJX010000261.1:0-2245 GCA_938033385.1 uncultured Collinsella sp.
CCGCTACCGCAGCCAGCGAGCGCTAGCTTAATTATCTCCTCACGTTCGGCACGCGTCGTGTCTTTGATGAGCTTGCTTTTTGCCATGACGTATCCTCGATTCGCTTATGGCCGTCGGCCGCGCATGTCTTGTAGATACCGACGGACTCTGCCCGTCATAGGCTTTTGCGCGGGTAGAATGCATGGATAGCTTGAGGCTCACGCGCGACGGAAAGGAATCGTTGCATGGATCAGGACAAGACAACCGTGATGGGCGGCTACGGTTCCGCGCAGGTTGGCGATAGCGCCGATGCGACCCGCGTTGTTCCCAACCCCGGTTATACCGACCCCGCCGCGACGCAGCCTTCTGCCGAGCCCACCCGGGTTATGGGCTATGGCGACACGGCGCAGGATTCTTACGCTGCATCTTCGCAAGGCCCCTATGGCAACGCAGCCCCGGATCCGTTTGATTACGCGCCGCAGGATTCTTATGCTGCCTCGACGCCGAATCCCTATGATGACCTGCCGCAGAATCCCATTCCGCAGCCTCAGCAGACGACGTATATGCCTCGCACGGCGCAGCCTCGCTACGAGTCGCGCGAGCCGTATCGCGAGTACTCCAAGTCGATTCCGCAATATGGCGAGGACGAGGAGAAGAAGCCGTCGCGTTCGTCGAGCGTGATCAAGAAGATCCTCATCGTGCTGGCAATCTTCTTTGCGCTGTCGGTTGTGTTTGCCATCGTGTCGGGCATGCTCAACAAGCGAGGGAGTTCAACGGCCGATACCACTGCCGAGCAAACCGAGTCCGCCTCGTCTAGCACCGTCGATCTGAGTGATATCCCGGGGCAGTACTGGTCCAACGCCAAGAAGATCCTCAAGTCGCGCGGCGCCGATCTTTCGAATGCCGTGGTCCTGACTGATGATGGCTCAACGCCCGTCGTCGATGCCAACTGGGTCGTTACTTCTGCCTACTATAACGACAGCGGCAACCTCGAAATTCAGCTCACGCACAAGAACAGCTCGGGCAACTCGTCCGACGGCCAAAGCGGTACCGACAGCTCGAGCTCCAATACGCTGGAGGACTTGAGCAACAAGGCACAGGAGTTGGGAGGCAAGGCGCAAGAGCTGGGCGATACGGCACAAAACTTGGGCGATACCGCGCAGAACTTGGGCGACATGGCGACGGATGCCTGGAACGCCCTGCAAAACGGCATCTCGGGCGCGCAGGGAAACTAGCTGTTAAGCAGGCTACAACTGCTCGGCCGGACGCTCGGGCGAGCTAAAGCCCGAATCAAACGTGACGACGCACGAGACGTCGGGCCGGCGCTCGTGCACGATGCGCGTGACGAGCTCCAGCAGCTCCTCGTCGGATATGTCAAAGCCGTCGGGACGCACCAGGTCAAACGAAACAAACCCGTCGTGCTCGTGCAGGTCGTGGATGGAGAGCGCGGGATCGATCTGCATGACGCCGCGCTTGACCCAGCCGCGCAGGTCGTCGCCGGTGGTGGCGATGGGGTCGCAGTGCAGCGTGATATCGATGCCCATTTGGCGCTTGATGTCGTGCTCGATGGTGTCCAAAATCTCGTGGTGCTCAAATGCGTCGCCCTCTCCGGGCATCTCCACGTGGGCGCTGGCAAACTGACGACCGGGGCCGTAATCGTGCACCATCAGGTCGTGTGTGCCCAAGACCTGCGGATAGGACATGATCTTATCGCGGATTGCCTGGACGAGCTTGGGGTCGGGCGCTTGCCCCAGCAACGGGCTGATGGCGTCGCGCACTAGGCCCATGCCGCTGATGCAGATGAAGATGCCCACACCCAGGCCTGCCCAGCCATCGAGGTCAAAGCCGGTCGTCTGCGAAATAAGCGCCGCCACCAAGACCGAGCCCGAGGTGATGACGTCGTTTTTGGAGTCCTGTGCTGTGGCGATGAGCGTCTCCGAGTCGATGCGGTCGCCCAGCGTGCGGTTGAACGCGGCCATCCAGAGCTTTACGAGCATGGACGTAGCCAGTGCCGCAAGGGAAATGAACGTGTAAGCGGTGGGGGAAGGCTTGATGATCTTGGTGACCGACTCGAGGATCAGGTTGATGCCGACGGCGCAGACCAGGACGGCGACGAACAGGCCGGCTAGGTACTCATAGCGGCCGTGACCATAGGGGTGGCCCTCGTCGGCCGGACGGCTGGCAAGGCGGAACCCGAGCAGGCTGACGATGTTGCTCGAGGCGTCGGAGAGGTTGTTGAAGGCGTCGGCGATGAGCGAGACAGAGC
>CALHJX010000262.1:0-8203 GCA_938033385.1 uncultured Collinsella sp.
ACGAGCCGGGCGACGTTTCACTCGTCAACGAGCAGGTCGTAGAGCCGGGCATGACGTTCTCCATCGAGCCGGGCATCTACCTCCCCGGCCGCACCGGCGTCCGCATCGAGGACCTGGCCCTGGTGACCGAGAACGGCGTCGAGATTCTCAACGCCTACCCCCACGATCCCGTCCGCTTAGGCTAACCTCATCCCCAAGTCCCCAAACTAAGTTGCGGTGAAATACGGACTGCTTAAGGCTTCTAGCCCATAAAATAGTCCCTATTTCACCGCAACTGCCAAGGGGACCAGGGTAGCTGCCCTGATGACAAAACGGAAGGCCTCCCGGCTCTCGTGGTTCGCGAGTACCGGGAGGCCTTCCTATGTCCTAGAGCCCTAACGCTCTAAGCACGTTACCTTACTCCGTACGATGGCGCAGCTTTTCAATCGCTGCGGCAATCAACGCCAGCAGACCGGTTCCGCCAAGCGCCGCGACAGTCACGGCAGTGTTGTCGCCCGTCTCGGCCAGGCTTCCCTTAGCGGCCTTCTTGCCATTCTTCTTGCCCGAAGGATCCTTGGCATCGGGCTTGGCACCGTTATCCTTGCCGCCGGTCGGTTCCTGTACAACAACAGGTTCAACAACCTCGACAGTCACCGAAGCCGTGAGCTGCTGAGGCGCCGGCGTCTCAGCAGCGCCATCCTCGGCAAGCGTCGCAATCGCCGCGGCGTCACCGTCAACGGGCATCGTCGCGGTAACGACGACGGTACCGTTCTTGAGGGCCTTGACCTTACCGTTCTCGACCGTAGCGATCGTCGGGTCGGACGAGGTCCACGTCACGTTACCACGCAGCAGCGCGCCATCGGCCGCATTGCTCGCCGCGGCAGCAAGGTCAATTTCCTTGCCGCGCTCGACCTTGAGCACGGTCTCGGAAGTCGTTGCCTTACCGTTTTGGTCAACGATAACGAGCCCCTTGGCTGCCGGGCGCGACGTAACGCGTACCATGCAGCTGACCGTCAGATCCGTACCGCGAACCTTACCGTCCACGGTCACATCATCGGCACCCCAATCCAGTGCGGGGACATTCTCCCAATCGACATCGTAGTCTTCCTGGCTGTCGTCTTTCATCATCACGGAGACCTTCTTGGGCAGCGCCTTCAGCACATCGGCGGCAGAGCTTGCCTCGAACACCTCAACGGGAGCGAACGTCGCAGGCCTCACGGGAATCTCGCTTGCCGGCGTCTCGACGACCAGCTTGCAGGTCGCCTTAAGCGTCGTGCCCTCGACGGAGCCCTCGAGCGTGTACTCGCCAACAGCGGCAAGTTGCTTGTCGAGACCATCCGTATTCCACGTGACCGTGGCCTCATCCGTGTGGCCATCGGAGTACATCACGGCAACCTTCTTGGGCAGCTGCCCCGTCACGGCATCGGCCTTTGCATCGCGCTCGACCGTAATCTGTGGCACCTCGGCAACCTTGTTGATTGTCGTCGTGGAGGTGACGACAACTTCGACCGGCAGGTTGCCGTTCACCGTCACGCCCTTGGCGACGACGCTGTTGCCGTACGCCGCAGCCGCATCCGGAACCTCAGTCCATGTGATCTCGGACTCCGCCGTCGTCTTGCCGTCCTTCATGCGAACGGTCGCCTTCACGCCCTTGAGCGCATCACGCACGGCGTCGGCCGATGCGCCCTCGGGAACGCTAACGCCCGCGACAGGCTCAACAGACGCCGGAATCTCGGCATCGCTCTTCACGACCGTAATCGTGCACTCTGCCTTTTGATCGGTACCGGCAACCTTGCCCTTGACCGTGACCTCGCCTTCCTTGGCAAAGTCCTTGTCGGAGAAACCCTTGGTGTCCCACTTCACCTCGACATCGGACTCGGTGTCATCCGAGTAAATCGCCGTGACCGTAGAAGGCAGCTTGGCCAAAACGTCGTCCGCCTTGGTGCCGCGCACGACCACAATGTCTTCAGCGACATCGATGTCGACAATATGCGCCGTCACCTTGACCTGAGCCTTAACAGTCATGCCGTTGTCCGTTAGACCCGTGACCTCAAACTCGGTGCCGGCACGGCCCAGGCTGTCGACCTGAGACCACTTAACGGGCGTCTCTTTCTTGGTCTTGCCGTCCTTCATGACAACCGTCACCTTGGACGGCAGTTTATCCATAAGGTCGCTGACCTTGGCATTGTCCACAATCTCAACAACATCGATCGGCTCGACGTAGTCGGGCGTCTGGGCCTTCTGATCCACCACGGTCACATTGCAGGTCACCTTGGCGCCGTTGAGCTTAACCGTACCCGTGATCTCCACGGTGCCGGTTCCGTTGAGCAGCTCGTCCGTGACGTTAGAAAGATCCCACACGTCAATGTCGAGCAGATCGGTCGAGCCATCGGAATAGGTCGCCACAACCTGCTTGGGCATCTGGGCGTACAGTTCCTGCTTGGACGTACCACTGGCAACGCTAAACGACTTGGCCTCGAGCTTGGTGATGGTTCGCGGCGCCTCGGAGACGTTGACGTACACGATGGCGTTGACGTTGTCGACATCCTTGAGCTTGCCGACGAGTTTATACGTACCCTTCTTGGCGAGCGGATTGGAGAGGTCGATGCCGTCGGTGTCGGTCCACTTTTCGATCTAGATGCCGCCTAAACTGCCCCGAGTATCCCGCGCTGAGCCATCCGAGTAATATACGGACACGGCATCGGGCAGCTCCAGCATCGATCCGACCGTGGCGTTGACCACGACGGCCTCGGGCTGCAGCGCCACCTTCTTCGCCTTCTTGTCGGCAACCGTCACCTTGGCGGTCACGTTACCGTTCTCATCCACGCCGACCTTCTGGCCCTCATCGTCCAAAAGCGCCATAACAGCAGCGGCATCAAAGCCGACCACATGGCCCGTCGCATAGAACGTGCCAGGCCGCTCGTACTTCTCGGGCGCGATCGGATCCCAATCAATTGCCGCCGTCGAAACAGAGCCGTCGCTCATCTCGACCGCCATCTTGGAAGGCATAGCAGGCGCAGTGCCCGCCTTGGTGGTCACCGCGGTCTCACCATTATCGATTGCCTTCTCAACGCCTTGGATAACGATCTTGGTCTGAACAGTGAGGCCGGTGTTGGTGCCGTCGGCGTATCCGTTAAGGCCGCTTGCAAACAGCGTGCCAGACACTGTCGTGACCTGACCCGGTTCTCCGGTATAAACCGAGGGACGAACGTAATCCCATTGAACCTGAGCATTGTGCGTTTTGCCATCACTCGTAGCAACCGAGACATTCCACGGCAGCTCGGGAACGACGCCATTGGCCGTGGCAATGCGCTCAGGAACGGCAATAGAGGTGACAGAGCAGACGTCGACAGTGATCGTCGCCTCGGCACCACCCTGGAGTTTGCCCTTCACCTTAAACGAACCGTCCTTGGCATACGCGTCTTCGGCGACACGGTCCCATGTGATCTTTTCGCGCTGGGGTTCAGAAGACACATCGTTGTCATATCGAACCTCAAGGTATTCCGGCAGCATCGGCTTGATGCCGGGGACGGTCCATATGGTTCCGCCCTGCACCGAGGTCGCCTTGCTCGCGATCTTAACGGTGGCAGTAATCGGAACGTCGGCCGTCTGCATGCCGCTCCCCGTGCTAAAGCTAATTGTTGCAGTGCCGCGGACCACGCCGCCCTGGGTCCAATCGAAGCCCTTCGTGTTCCACTTGGCCTCGGCGTATTTGTGCGAATAATCCGGATGCTCGACCGCATCGGGGCTAACAAGATCGGCATAGCTAGGAAGCATGGCGGTGCCGTCGCTGCCCTTGAGCACCGTAATGGTTTGCGGCTGAGCTTCCCAGTTTTTAGTCACGATGACATGGACCTTCACGGGGATATTCGTTCCGGCGACCGTTCCAGTTATCGTGCAGTCCTTCTGGGGGTACCTATCGTAGGTGTCCCAGTTGACGCCGAGACTGTCAAAAGTCGTTCCGTCCTGCAATGCGCCGGACACGTAGAAGTAGTCCAGATTGACTTCCTCACCGGGATAGATAACGCGCCAGTCCTCGTACGACCGTCCAAGCGTCACACCGTTATCGCTGTAGTTGTTGACACCCTTGACCTCGCCGCACACCGCAGTCGCATGGATCTTTGCCAGCGAGTCGGCGATCGTGCCGCTAATTTCGTACTCGCCCGGTTGGCCGTCCAGCAGCTCTTGAGGGAACTCATCCCAGCTATAAGGCTGCCCCGAGGAATACCTGGGGTAGTAGGAGCTGCCGTCAGACAAATACAGATCGGACAGATAGCGCGGAGCCAGAAGTCCGGCGCCGGGAATATAAGGAATCTTGCCGATGTTGTTATCTTCGAGATCACAAATATTGACCGTCGCCGTTACCGGGATGTTGGAACCGGTAAAGTATCCGTTGACCGTAATCTGGCCAAGGTTCTTTAGGGCGTCCTGACTAATCGTCGACCACTGAACGGGGAAATTACCTCGCGAACCATTCCACATCGTGGCCTCGATTGAATCGGGCATATTGGGCTGGCATCCGATAAGCGTGCTTGTCGATGTCGAAGAAGGCATCTGCAGAGCGCGGACGGAAATGGTCGCCGTGACTCGATTGCTGTCACCCAGCTCCACCTGACTAGTCGATGAAGATGGGGTATTGGTCCAATATGTCAGCGAGCCGGAAAGCTTAAATGACCCCTCGTTTGCCACCTGTGTGTCCAAAATGGGATCCCACGCAATGGCGCACTGCTGCTTTGTACCGTCGGTAAATGTAACTAAAACGCCGCCGGGAAGACCGCTGCCCGTTGTAGGGCGTACGCCGACGGGGGTGTTGACGGGGGCAAGAGCGTCGATATAGGCAACTTCCTTGACCTCGACCTGAGCAGTCACCTTAAGGCCGTTAACAGGTGACGCATCATACGACGTGAGCGTGCCCGTGACCGTATAGGTGCCGGCCTTTTGAAATTGAGACACATCGGCGTTGTCCCAAGTAACCTGATAGCCGTGAGAGTATATGGTGTTATTCGACTGCGTGACAGGGAAATAGACATACGTGCTAAGAGGAGTGTTGTCTCCGACCACGCGCTCGAACCTCAGCGAATTAAGATCGAGCACGTCCTTGGGGTCCTTAACAGTGACAGTACAGGTAACCTCACGGTTATCAAAACCATTGAGTTTGCCTTTAACCGTAAACGTTCCCACTTTAGAGTAAAGCGACGCGTCAACAGGATCCCAAGATACCGGGACATGCTCGGTAGCACCGTTATCAAAGACAACCGAAGCAGAATACGGCAGAGACGGGACCTCACCGGTTAGGGTCCTACACGTCAACTCGGTCTGGACGCTCTTGACCGCACGAACATACACGGTGCAGTACACGAGCATGGAGGGACAGTCCTTTATATGGCCCTCAACAATAAACGTGCCCGCATTCTGGTACTGGTCCTCGGAAATTTTATTCCACACAACCGGGCACGACCGGGACTCACCATTGGAGTAGTAAACGGACACGCTCGAAGTCAGCGTGGGCGCAAAACCCGCTGCGGTCCACGTGGACCACTGAGTGCCACCCGTGGTGCGGGGAGCGTAGACTTTGAGAACACCGGTCACATCGAACGGCTCAGCGAGCGAGAACCATTGACCGTTAGCGTACGCACCGCGAATCTGGCCCGTGATGGCGATTTCGGACTCTTCGGTTGCTGAGGCAAACGTCTCTATCGACTTTTCATCCCACTGCACAAAAGCAGAGCCCTCGGTGCCGTCAGACCATTTTACCTTCACTTCAGAGGATGGCACATAGTCGCCGTTATCGAAGCCGACATACTTTTCAATGATGGGATTAGATTCGACCGAAACGACTTTGTGGCCGTTTTCGCTGGTCGGTGCAACGACTTTGGCTGCGTCAACTGCCGCCGGGTCCGCCGTAACAGCTTCGACAACCACGCGCTGCTTGACCGTCTGCGTGGTACCGTCGACGGTACCCTCAAACTCATACGAGCCGGCAGGCAGCTGTACCAGAGTTGCCGGAGCATCAGCGCCGTTCAACTTCCAGGTGACGTTTTCCTGCTTGGTGGTACCGCTCTCGTAGGTTGCCGTTACAGTCTGGGGCAGCGTGGCGTCGGAACCCTCAGCAACATGTAGCTCGTTCAGGTTGGCAAAAGAGGCGATCTTGTCTCCACTCTGGTCTTGCGAGGTTGCCTGACCGGTGTCCGCAGACGTGGCAGCCGCACCCGTCGCATCGCTTTGCTCGGCAACGACTTGGGTAGTATCACCCTGCATCATCTCGGCGAACGCCTGCGGCGGCACCGAGCCGACCGTCATCGTCAGAGCCAAACCCGCGGTAATGGCCGCGTTGACATGCCTTCTGTTCATGTTTCCTCCCGACACGCTCAACGGACCAAACAGCACTGGTCCGATTGGCAAGTTAAGTTGAGCGTATCCTTGCCCGATGGAGGTTTGCAATATGCTACAGGTTAAGCGGCATAAATGGTTTCGTAAACGGGCACCCAAGCGCAGCTAATTTGGGACGGGGCTTTTGAGTTGCGGTGGTATACGGACCGTTTGAGGCTTCCTGGCTTGTAAAACAGTCCGTATTTCACCGCAACTGCTGAGGGGATGGGTTAGCGCAGCAGGCCGGCTACTTCGCCGGCTAGGGTGATGGTGCCGGCTGCTACGAAGGGCTCACTCGCGGCATCGAAGGCAGCGAGGGCCTCGGGCACGCTCGGGTATACGCCTGCGAGCTTATCGGCGTCCACAAGAGAGGCGAGCTCCTCTGCCGGCAGAGCACGATCGGAATCGGTCTGGGTTACGACCACACGGGGGAAGGCCGGAATCAGCACGTCGACGATACCTGCCACGTCCTTGTCGGCCAGCGCAGCGCACAGCAACGTGGGGCGATTCTCCACGCACGGATCGATCTCGTCCAGCGCGCTTACAAAGTTCTCGCAGCTCTGGGGGTTATGACAAGCGTCAATCAGCTTGAGCGGATCGGTCCCCAGCACGTCAAAACGACCCGGCGTGGGGCAGCCCATAAGCGACGCATCGAGCTTGTCATGGTCGAGCTCGCGGCCCAGATAGCCCTCGCACAGCATAATCGCGCACGCGGCATTCTTCGGCTGATAGGCCGGCTTGACCATGCTCGACGTATAGATCGCACGTGGCGTGGTGCAGCTAAACTCAACCGTGTCGCCCACATGCGCCGGCACCTTAGTCGTGGCATGACTCACCACGAGCGGCACAATGCCGCACTCTCGACAACAGGCATCCATCACGCGCTGAACGCTCGCCTCATGCGTGCCCTCGCCCAGCACAACCAGGCGTCCGGGCTTAATGACCGCAGCCTTCTCCCCCGCAATGGCCTCGAGCGTATCGCCCAAAATACGTGTGTGATCGAGCCCAATGCCTGTAATGGCCACGGCGACAGGATCGGTCGCACTCGTAGCATCCCAGCGTCCGCCCATGCCGACCTCAAGCACGGCCACGTCCACGCAAGCCTCGGCAAACACCACCAGTGCAGCAGCCGTCAGCAGGTCAAACGGCGTGATGGTATAGGCGCGCTCCCCCGCCGCCATACGACGGGCATTCACGCGATGTCCCGCCTCGACAGCTGCCGAAACGCCACGGGCAAAGGCCTCATCGCTCACAACACGCCCATCGACCTCCATGCGCTCGGGATAGCGAACAAGCTGCGGCGACGTATATAGCGCGGTCTTGAGCCCCTCGCCGTGAAGGATAGCAGCCGAAAAACGCGTCGTCGAAGTCTTGCCATTGGTACCGGCAACCTGAATGCAATCAAAGTACTCGTCCGGACGCCCCAGCTCATCGAGCATATCGACAACCGTCTCGAGCAGAGGACCAGCATCCCCAGAAATCCGCCCCGTATCAGCAGCCAGCCCAACAGCCTCATCAAACGAAAGCAACTCAAACGAGAACGGCACCGAATACAACCCAGAACGCTTCGCCATAGCCAAAGTCCCCTCAACATAAAAAGAGACCCGTAAGCAACAACGAGCCCCTCCCATTCAAAATATCAGCCAAACACCGCTTTGCAGCAGAATCAAGGCCACAACCCAGTGGCCCTAACACGCCAGTTGCAAACAACCACGTAAACGAACTAGGAGCGGCCCGATGCTTTGCTCGCCGCAAGTTCCGCACGCAAAGGACAGCACTTAATGTGCTGTCCGTCTTGCGCAGGACTGTCCGCAGCGGAGAGCAAAGCATCGGGACGCGTCCCCCCGTAACGCTT
>CALHJX010000263.1:0-1337 GCA_938033385.1 uncultured Collinsella sp.
CCCGTCAACGACACCAGCTGCGACGGCGTCTCCTACAAGCAGATCACCCACAAGCAGCCCAAGAAGGACTCGAAGGCCCTGCTCGAGGGTCGTCCCGTCTACACGGGCGACATGGTGCCCGCCGGCGCCCTGATCGTTAAGCTCAAGCGCAGCCCCTATGCCCGCGCCAAGATCCGCTCCATCGATACGTCGCGCGCCCTGAAGGTGCCCGGCGTCGTGGGCGTCTACACCTACGAGGACGTGCCCAAGCGCCGCTTTACCATCGCCGGCCAGAGCTATCCGCAGCCGAGTCCCTACGACCGCCTGATTCTCGAGAACCTCGTCCGTTACCAAAACGAGGAGGTTGCGATCGTCGCCGCCGAGACTGAGGAGGCTGCCGACAAGGCGCTCAAACTCATTAAGGTCGACTATGAGGTGCTTGAGCCGCTGCTCGACTTTACCAAGGCACTCGATAACGACATCGTGGTTCACCCCGAGGGCGACGTGACCTTTATGTTCCCGCAGGGCGGCGACGTGCCCCGCAACCTGGTGTGCAGCGGTACCAGCGATTTTGGCAACCTCGACGAGGCATTCGCCCAGAGTGACATCGTCTTTGAGCGCACCTACACCAGCCAGGCCACGCAGACCGCGCCCATGGAAACCTTCCGCGCCTTCGCGACGACCGACGCGTTCGGGCGTATCTCGGTGACCACCTCCACGCAGGTGCCCTTCCACGTGCGCCGCATGGTCGCGCAGTCGCTCGATATCCCGCAGTCGCAGGTGCAGGTCATTAAGCCGCGCATCGGTGGCGGCTTTGGCTCTAAGCAGACGGGCTGCTGCGAGATCTTCGTTGCGTTTGTGACGCAGAAGACCGGCCGTCCGAGCTACTGCTGCTACACCCGCGAGGAGACCATCACCGCGGGCAACTCGCGCCACCAGATGCAGATGACCGTTAAGCTGGGCGCCATGAACGACGGCACCATCACGGCCATCGACCTGCACACGCTGTCCAACGCCGGCGCGTACGGCGAGCACGCTACCACGACGATCGGCCTTTCGGGCCACAAGAGCCTGCCCATCTACAACCATGTGAAGGCGAGCCGCTTTAGCTGGGACGCCGTCTACACCAACACCAACCGCGGCGGCGCGTATCGCGGCTACGGTGCCACCCAGGGCCAGTTTGCCGTGGAGAGCGCCGTCAACGAGCTCGCCGACATGCTGCACATGGACCCTGCCGACCTGCGCCTTAAGAACATCGTGCGCGAGGGCGAGATCATGCCGCAGTACTACAACGAGAAGCTTAACGCCTGCGCGCTCGACCGCTGCCTGCTGCGCGCGATGGACATGATCGGCTGGCG
>CALHJX010000264.1:0-2124 GCA_938033385.1 uncultured Collinsella sp.
AAGGTGATGATGAGGACCCAGAAGCGCGGGGTCTTGACCATCTCGCCCGGGGTGAGGTCGCCGAAGGTGCCGGCGTGCGCGCCGCCCTTGGGGGCCTCGAAGCCCTCGGGCAGCCAACCGGCCTCGGGGGCCTTCAGGAACAGGGCGGAGGCGGCGATCGTCACAAAGAAGATGACGCCGAGCGCCTTAAGGGCGCCAAAGATACCCAGGCTCGGGATGAGCAGCGAGGCGAGCACTGGGGACAGTACGGCGGGACCGGCGGTCGAAGCGGCCAGGGTGATGCCGGAGGCGAGACCCTTCTTGTCGATGAACCACTTTTGGCCGGTGGTGAGCGCCGGGTTGTAGCCCAGGCCGTTGCCGATGGCGGCGACGAGCGAGAACCACAGGTAGAACTGCCACGGCTCGGTGACGGTACCGGACATGAACCAGCCCAGGCCGTAGCACACGGCGGCAGCGATCACGACGTTGCGCGGGCCGATCTTATCGGAGATGCGGCCGGCGAAGATGCCCGTCACGGCCATGATGGTCTGAAAGACCGGGAAGGCCCAGGTAAGAGCGCTGGACCACTCGGGGTAGACGGCGAGCAGGTTCTTGCTCACGACGGAATACAGCGCGATGGAGCTGATGAAGAACATGGTGACGCACGCGGCGGAAAGCACGACGGCGCGACCCTTGTTGGAGTTGGTGGAAGCCATTGGACTCTTTCTAATCGATACGGGGGAGGAACAGGCGTGTCTGCGGGTCCTCCCTGTCGGGTTGGTTTACTGGTCAGTCGGCTTGGCGACGCCGGACTCATCGGACCAGAGCTCGACACCCTTGTTCTTAAGGTAGTTGTCGGCATAGGCGCGACGGCCGCCGGGCTTGGCGGTGAGGTCGCCCATCATGTTGGAGAAGCCGCCGTCGACCTTGATGGCGTCGCCGGTGGTAAAGTCCGAGCGCTTGGACGCCAGGAACATGACGGCGTTGGCGATATCGCTGACCTCGCCGATGCGGCGCGTGGCGATCAGGCGGCTGCGGCTCTTTTCGACCTCGGGGTCGGCGTAGAAGTTGGCCGACATCGGGGTCTTAACGAAGCAAGGCTCGACGCAGTTGGAGCGGACGCCGTAGGGGCCCCATTCGGCAGCCAGCATCTTGGACATCATGTTGACGCCCGCCTTGGTGGAGCTGTACACGCCCGAGAACGTCTCGGGGGAGTGGCTGGCAACGGTCGAGATGTGCACCAGGCGACCCTGGCCGGCCTTGATCATCTCGCGACCAAAGCGCTGCGAGGTGATGAAGTAACCGGTGAGGTTGACGTTGAGCACCTGCTCCCAGTCGCTCAGCGGCAGGTCCTCCATGGCGGCGAAGCGCAGGATGCCGGCGGTGTTGACAAGAACGTCGACGCGGCCGAAGTCGGCAATGGTGGCATCGACGGCGGCCTGAACCTCGGCCTCGTCGGTGGCGTTCATCTTGTAACCCTCGGCGTGGATGCCAAACTCGGCGGCGAGGTCGGCGGCTGCGGCCTTGACCTTCTCCTCGTCCAGGTCGAGCAGGACGACGTTGGCGCCGTTGCGGGCGAACTCGCGGCAAATCTCGACGCCCATACCGCCGAGCGCGCCAGTCACGGCGCAGACATCGCCCTCGAGCTTAAGCCAATTGCTCATAGGAACTTCCCTTCTTGTGCCTCCCGGTGGGTCGCTCCCATTAACCGACCCACGTGGTTTTCGCTGGTTATCGTATGCTTTGCATTTGCGCAGGTGAATTGCATATTTGTTAGAATGGCGTTAATCGTAGGTTTACACTGTGCGATGCAGTTTATTCTCAATTGAGTGCGTGACCTGCGAAAACAACCCCCTGTGGCGCCATGCGTTCACAGGCGCGAAAACGGGAGATTGACGTGTACGATCGACGACTTGTGGCCATATCGGCCGCTGCGGAGTTGGGAAGCTTCTCGCGTGCGGCGGCAAAATTGCGCGTGTCGACCCCGGCGCTCGTCAAACAGGTGTCGGGATTTGAGGCCGAGTTTGGTATTACGTTGTTCGAGCGCTCGCATTCGGGTGTTAAGGTGACGCCGGCGGGCGCTCTGCTGGTGGACGACGCGCGCTCGATCATGCGGCAGTCCGAGGATGCGCTGCGTCGCGCCCG
>CALHJX010000265.1:0-16157 GCA_938033385.1 uncultured Collinsella sp.
GATCTCGTGGAGTTTGGCAGCTGCCTCATGAGGATCGGATAGGGGATATCCATGAACAAAGAAGAGCTTAAAGAACTGTTGCCGCATCGCGAGCCGATGCTTTTGCTCGACGAAGCCGAGCTAGTGGGCGACGAGGCCCACGGCAAGATCACGATTACGGGCGACGAGTACTTTTTGCAGGGGCATTTTCCGGGAAACCCGGTCGTCCCCGGCGTGATTCAGTGCGAGATGCTCGCCCAGAACTGCTGCGTGCTGCTGATGGGCGATGAGGAGGCGCGCGGCGCGACGCCGTTCTACACGAGTCTGGACAAGGTGCGCTTTAAGCGTCCGGTGCGCCCGGGCGACACGGTGGATCTGGTGTGCTCCATCACGCGTGCGCGCGGGCCGTTCCGCTTTGCGACAGGTACTGCGAGCGTTAACGGTGAGGTTTGCTGCCGCGCCGATATGTCTTTTGCACTCATGCACGAAAGTTAAGGAAGGCTTCATGTTCGACAAAGTGCTCATCGCCAACCGCGGCGAGGTCGCGGTCCGTGTTATCCGCGCGTGCCGCGATATGGGCATCAAGACCGTCGCCGTTTATTCCACGGCCGATGCGGACGCGCTGCACGTGCAGCTTGCCGACGAGGCGTATTGCATCGGCGGCCCGCGTCTTGCCGAGAGCTACCTCAACGACGATGCCGTGCTCACCTGTGCCGTGAAGTCGGGGGCAAAGGCGATCCACCCTGGCTACGGTTTCTTTTCCGAGAAGGCAAGCTTCGTGCGCGACTGCGACAAGTACGGTCTGGCGTTTGTCGGTCCTTCGGCCGAGGTGATCGACAGCATGGGCGACAAGGACGCCGCACGTCGAACGGCTGCCGCGGCGGGCGTGCCCATCGTGCCGGGCTGCGATTTGCTCAAAAGTCCCGAGGAGGCGACGGCCGAGGCCGAGCGCATTGGCTGCCCCGTGCTTATTAAGGCGCGTGCAGGTGGCGGCGGTCGCGGTATTCGCAAGGTCGACCGCGTGGAAGACGCGGCAAAGGCCTTTATTGAAGCACGTGCCGAAGGCGAGGCCGTTTTTGGCGACGGCGAGTGCTACATGGAGAAGTTCGTCGCGCCGGCGCACCATGTTGAGGTGCAGATTATGGCCGATAAGCAGGGCCATGTGTTTTCGCTCGGCGAGCGCGAGTGCTCGGTGCAGCGCCGCAACCAAAAGCTGATCGAGGAGAGCCCCGCGCCGTGCCTCGACGGACACGACGACATTCGTGCTCGCATGCACAAGGCAGCGCGTGACTTGGCTCGTGCCGTCGGCTACGAAGGGGCCGGTACCATCGAGTTCCTGTATTCGGACGACGGCAATTTCTACTTTATGGAAATGAACACGCGCTTGCAGGTGGAGCATCCGGTTACGGAGTTTGTGACCGATACCGACTTGGTCAAGTGGCAGCTGCGCGTGGCAGCCGGCCAGCCTTTGCCCTTTGAGCAGGAGGACATGCCGGTCCGCAACCATGCCATGGAGTGCCGCATCAATGCCGAAACGCCGGACTTTCTGCCGTCCTGCGGAACGGTCACCGCGTTGCGTGTGCCGGGTGGTCCGCGCGTGCGCTGGGATTCCGCCATGTTTACCGGTGCGAACGTTCCGCCGTTCTACGACTCCATGCTCGGCAAGCTCATCGTGTGTGCGCCCACGCGTGACGGTGCCATTCGCAAGATGCGCTCGGCCCTGGGCGAGCTCGTGATTGAGGGCGTGAGCAAAAACAGCGAGCTTCAGCTCGACGTGCTTGCAAACGACGAGTTCTTGTCGGGCATGTACCACACCGATCTGATGGGGCATCTCTATGCTGATGAATAGAAAAGCGAAGACGGTCAACGTCCTCGAGGGGCCGATGACCGAGTCGTGCGCCGAGTTTCCCGCGCGCCACGTGTTTATCAAGTGCCCGGAGTGCCGCCGTGTGATCGATGAGGCGCGCCTGCACGACAACCTCGAGGTCTGCCCTCGTTGCGGTAAACACTTTCGCGTGAGCGGTCGCGCGCGCATGCGCATGACGGTCGACGAGGGCACGTTTGAGGAATGGAATGCCAATCTGGCGTCGGAGGACTTCCTCTCGTTTCCTGGCTATGCCGATAAGCTCAAGAGCGTGAGCGAGCGTTCGGGCGAGCGCGATGCCGTTGTGTGCGGCAGGGGCAAAATCTGCGGTTGCGATACCGCGCTCTTCTTTATGGACGCCAACTTTATGATGGGCTCGATGGGTTCCGTGGTGGGCGAGAAGATCTGTCGCACATTTGAGCGTGCGACCGAGCTGGGATTGCCAGTTGTCGGCTTTACCGTTTCGGGCGGTGCGCGCATGCAAGAGGGCGTGACCTCGCTTATGCAGATGGCCAAGATTTCTGCGGCAGTTAGGCGCCACAGCGAGGCGGGCGGCCTGTATATCACGGTGCTCACCGACCCCACGACCGGAGGTGTAACCGCGAGCTTTGCCATGGAGGGTGACATTATCCTGGCCGAGCCCGATGCCCTGACGGCATTTGCCGGCCCGCGCGTGATCGAGCAGAACATGCACAAGCGACTGCCCAAGGGATTCCAGCGCTCGGAGTTTTTGCTAGAGCACGGCTTTTGCGATGCTGTTGTTCCGCGTGGTGAGATTGCGCTCACGGTGGGCGAGCTGTTGGCGCTGCACGAAGGGCACGCGCCCGACCTGGGGGCACCGCACGAGATCGTGCATACAGGGCGCCGCGGCAAGAAGCTGGGACACTTGTTTAAGCGCTCGGCGCCACCAAAAACCGCGCTCGAGATTGTCAAGCAGACCCGCTCGGCAGATCGTGCCACGGCGAGTGAGATGATCTCGCTGGGCTTGGACGGATTTGTGGAGCTGCATGGCGACCGTTACTTTGGTGATGACGCCGCCGTGGTGGGTGGCATTGGCTGGAAAGACGGACGTCCTGTGACGGTTATCGCCATCGAGCGCGGCACCACGACCAAAGAGCGTATGCGCCGCAACTTTGGCATGGCGCATCCCGAGGGCTACCGTAAAGCGCGTCGCCTTATGCGCCAAGCCGAAAAGTTTGGTCAGCCGGTTCTGTGCCTGGTCGATACTTCGGGCGCGTTTTGCGGCATCGGTGCCGAGGAACGCGGTCAGGGCGAGGCCATCGCCCAGAATCTCATGGAGATGAGCGGCCTTAAGACGCCGATTGTCTCGGTGGTGACAGGCGAGGGCGGCTCTGGTGGCGCGCTGGCGCTGTCCGTGGCCGACCGCATCCTGATGCTCTCGAGCTCGGCCTATTCGGTCGTGAGCCCCGAGGCCTGTGCGTCGATCCTGTGGAAGGATACCGAGCGCGCGAATGAGGCCGCCGAGGCGCTTAAGCTCACGGCCCCCGATCTGTTGGGGCTCGGCATCATCGACGGCATTGTTGACGATAGGGGCCTGTCGCATGAGGAGATCGCCGGTGCCGTCATGTCCTCGGCATTCGATGCCTTCGATACGCTTGGGCGGCTCGACGACGCGACCCTTACAAACCTCCGCTACGAAAAGTACCGTGCAATCGGTCAGTACCGCACGATGTGACAAAGGGACAGCCCGCATGTCGCATTGGGAAAGGCGTTTCATGCCTCAAGTTTCTAACACCTCGTTTACAACGACGGTTTCATCAAACGCCATGGCTGTGGTGGACTATCTGTCCAAAAGCATGATGTCGGCGCTGCCGTTTATTGTCTGCGCGGCGTTGTTCCGCACCGTCGCCGTCATTATGGGCGAAGGCATGCTGGGCCTGTGGTCTGCCGATTCCGAAATCTATCGCCTGTTCTACAGTTGGCTCTATAACGCCGGCTACTACTTTTTGCCCGTTTATCTTGGTTGGGCGGCCGCCCGCCAGCTCGGTTGCTCGGAGCAGCTGGGCATGATGCTGGGCGGCGTATTGATTGCGCCCGATCTGCTTAAGCTCGTCGATGCTGTATCGACAGCGGGCGCATCGATGACTTCCGTGTATGGCCTGCTTCCCGCGCCGGTCAACGATTACACGACGACTGTTATTCCGGTTCTCATTTCGGTGTCTGTGCTATGGCGAGTGGAGTGTTTCTTTCAGCGCGTTATCCCTAAGGCCGTGGCGTTTTCGTTCGTTCCGTTTGCGACCATGCTTGTCATGGTTCCGGTTTCGCTGTGTATTACGGCGCCGGCGGGCAGCTATTTGGGCATGCTGTTGGGCCAGCTTATGTTTATGCTTGGCAATTCCGGTGGCATCGTGTCGCTGCTCACGCTCATGGGGCTTGCCGCGGGCTGGGAGTTCCTTAAGATCGCGGGCGTCAGCAACGTTGTCCTATCGCTCGCCTATGCACAGTTTATGAGTGTGGGAACGGATTCGTGCATTCTGATCGCCGCGACGATGGCAACGTTCGCCGTTTGGGGTATGCCCTTTGGCGCGTCGCTCCGCGTTGCGGATAAGGACGAGAAGGGACTCATGCTGGGCTATTCGATCTCGGGTGTTCTTGGCGGCGTAAGCGAGCCGGCGCTGTACGGTTGCGGCTTTAAATATGGCAGGTGCCTGACGTGCATGGCCATTGGCGGCGCCGTCGGAGGCCTTGTTGCGGCCGTGGGCCACGTTACGGCCTATACCATCGGCATGACGAATGTCCTCATGGTCATTGGCTTTGCCACGGGCGGCATTTCGAACCTGCTGTGGTGCTGCGTTGCCGGCGGCACAGCATTTGCGGCGTCTGCGGCGCTGAGCTACTGCTTTGGTGTGGTGCCGGCGAAGGGACAGGCGACGGGGGACGGAGCCGATTTGCCCGAAACCTCGAAGAGCGTGACCGAAACAAGCGCATAAATCGATCGACAAAGGGGCAGTCCCGCATGTCACATTCCAAGGCCGTGGTCCGTGTGGGTTGCGGCCTTTTTGTATCTGGGGGACAAAGTGGCTACACTACAATCCGTTTGAGCAATAGATATATAGGTAGTACCGTGAGGGGCGGATGCGGATGGTCGAGTGGATAGTTAAGCGCGCGCAGGGCGATCGTGCGCGTGTGGGCACATTGACGGGCGTGGTGTGTATTGTCGCCAATGTGGCGCTTTGTGCTGCGAAGGGCGCAATTGGTGTGGTTTCGGGATCGGTTTCGATTGTTGCGGATGCCATGAACAACCTGTCCGATGCCAGCTCGAATATCGTGAGCGTGCTGGGCTTTAAGCTGGCGAGCAAGCCGGCCGACCCCGAGCATCCTTACGGCCACGGTCGCTACGAGTATCTCTCGGGTCTGGTCGTGGCGGCACTCGTGCTGCTGATTGGCGTTGAGCTGGTGAAGTCCTCGGTCGAGCGCGTCATCCACCCCGAACCTGTCGAGTTCTCGCTTGCCCTGGTGGCAGTTCTAGTGCTTTCGATGATCGTAAAGCTCTGGATGGCGGCCCTCAACCAAAAGCTCGGCGATCGCATTGAGTCCGAGACGCTGCATGCGACCGCGCAGGATTCCAAGAACGATGTTCTTGCCACGGGCGCCGTACTGGCGTGCGCAATTGTTTCGCAGGTGACGGGCATCAACCTTGACGCTTGGGTCGGCCTTGCCGTTGGTGCCTATATTGGCTGGAGCGGCTTTGAACTCATCCAGGATACGGTGAGCCCGCTTTTGGGGCAGACGCCCGATCCTAAGCTGGTCAAGCACATTCGAGACAAGATCATGAGCTATCCCGGCGTTTTGGGCGTTCACGATCTGATGGTTCACGACTATGGCCCGGGCAGGAAGTTCGCAAGCGCTCACGCCGAAATGGCGGCCGAAGCCAGCCCGATGGAAAGTCACGACACGCTCGATAACATCGAGCAGGCGTTTAGGAACGAAGACGGCATGATTGTCACGCTCCATTACGACCCCATCGTGACCGACGACCCCAAGGTGGCGAGCATGCGTTTACGCATTAACGCAATGGCTCAGGAGATCGATAGTCGCCTCTCGATTCATGACCTGCGCTGTGTGCCGGGTCCTACGCACACCAATGTGATTTTCGACTGCGTGCGCCCCTCGGATCTGCAAATGAGTGCCGAGGACCTAAAGCACGCGCTGGCACAACGGGTCGAGTCGGAATACCCCAAGTCGATTGCCAAGATCACGATCGATGAAGACTACGTAGGCCATACCCACGAGTAGGGCTGCGCCGGTAAAGCTAGGTATACAGAAGGGGAGAGCATGAAGCGTCTATATCTACTCCGCCACGGTCAGACAGAGTTCAACGTTAAAAAGCTCGTCCAAGGTCGTTGCGATTCTCCGCTCACCGATTTGGGTCGTCAGCAGGCACAGACAGCAGCCGCATGGCTCAAGGCCCACGGCGTCGTCCCCGACAAAGTTGTCTCATCACCCTTAGGCCGAGCCATGGACACAGCTCAGCTCGTCGCATACGAGCTCCTCGGCCCGGACGCAGCAGTCGAGCCCTGCGAAGGCATCATCGAGCGCTGCTATGGAACCTTCGAGGAAGGTCCCCACGACGCATTGCCTACCGACGTCTGGGATCCCGGCGAGGATTTGGTCCCCTTTGGAGGAGAAGGGAGCCGCGCGCTGCAAGAACGCATGGTAGGCACCCTCACCAATCTCATAAGCGCCGAGGATATCGAGACCCTCCTAGCAGTAAGCCACGGCAGTGCCAGCCGCCAATTCATCAAAGCTGCAGCCCCAGAGGGCTTCAAGCTCCCAGCAAAACTCCCCAACTGCGCCATCATGATCTTCAATTTCGATGAGGCAAAGCCACAAGCAGAAGGGGAGCCAATGCAATGCAAGTTCACCCTCCAGCAAATAGTGGACCCCCAACAAAGTAATTAGCTGAGCGAGCAGAGTTAAGCAGACATCAACGTGTCGTCTCCCGAGCTTGGCAGAGGGGCGGCGAAATAAATTAAGTTTGTCGCGAGTTCCGCACGCAAAGGAAAGCACTTAATGTGCTTTCCGTCTTGCGCAGGACTGCCCGAGCAGCAAACTTAATTTATTTCGCCGCCCCTCTGCCAAGCCCAGGCGACTCCACGCACTTTACCTGCGTAAACAATGTGAGTGAAATATGAATCTCGATGGATACGCCCGCAGCCGTGTATACTAAACAGCTGTGTGTAACCAGGGGAGTATTCTGACTGGACAAAATGCCTGCTTAATAGGGTTGTCAGGTAGTCTGGGCGCAATACAAGGCTGGGGAGCACGTCGTGTAAGTAGTGGTCCTCTAGGGGCGTACGCTCGGTGGTGTACGCATTGTCCCAAGACCACGCGAGAGTTGGGATCATATCTTGATCAGCATGATTCTCGGCCGCAAGATTGGCATGACCCAGGTTTGGGACGAGGACGACAACGTCGTTCCCGTCACGGTCATCCAGGCTGGCCCCTGCGCTGTCTCGCAGGTTAAAACTCAGGCAACCGACGGCTATGACGCCGTCCAGATCGGTTTCGGCGACATCAAGGCCAAGAACGTGAACAAGCCCATGGCTGGTCACTTCGCCAAGGCTGGCGTCGAGCCTGTCCGTTTCCTTCGTGAGGTCCGCGTCGAGAACGGCGAGGAGCACAAGGTCGGCGAGGTCGTCACCGTCGCTGATTTCGCTGATGTCGAGAAGGTCGACGTCATCGGTACCTCCAAGGGTAAGGGCTTCCAGGGTCGCATCAAGCGCTGGGGTCAGCGCCGCGGTCCTATGACGCATGGTTCTCACTTCCAGCGTCACCCCGGTTCTATCGGTCAGTGCGCCTATCCTGCGCGCGTCCTCAAGGGCGTCAAGATGGCCGGTCACATGGGTAACGAGCGCGTTACCGTCAAGAACCTTTCCGTTGTCCGCATCGATGCCGAGCAGAACCTCATCTTGGTCAAGGGCGCTGTCCCGGGTGCCAAGAATGGTCTCGTCGCCATCCGTATGGCCTAAGGGCCCAGCCCATTTAGCCCAGCGTCATACCAAGGAGAACACTTAAATGGCAAAGTTTGAAGTAAAGAACAGCGAGGGCAAGAAGGTCGCCGAGGCCGAGCTCGCCGCTGAGGTGTACGGCATCGAGCCGAACATCCACGTTATGCACCACATCGTCAAGTGCCAGATGGCCTCTTGGCGTCAGGGCACCCAGTCCGCTAAGGGCCGCTCTGAGGTTTCCGGTGGCGGCAAGAAGCCTTGGCGTCAGAAGGGCACCGGCCGTGCCCGCCAGGGTTCCATCCGTGCTGCCCAGTGGCGTCACGGTGGCGTTGTCTTCGCCCCCAAGCCCCGTTCCTACGCTAAGCGTATGAACAACAAGGAGGTCAAGCTGGCTATGCGCTCTGCGCTGTCCGCCAAGCTGGCCGATGGCGAGCTCGTGCTCGTCGACGACTACGGCTTCGAGAAGCCTTCCACCAAGGCTGCCGTTGCCATGCTCAAGGCTCTCGGCCTTGAGGGCAAGCGTCTGACCATCATCGTTCGCGATGAGGACGTCAACGCCTACCTGTCGTTCCGCAACATTCCCAAGACGTTCATCATCACTGCCGACGAGGCCAACACCTACGATCTCGTCAACAACAACGCCGTGCTGATGCCCGCCGACATTGCCGCTCACTTCGGGGAGGTGCTTGCATAAATGACCGCCCACGAGATCATCATCCGTCCGATCGTGTCCGAGCGTTCCTTCTCCGGCATGGAGCTGAACAAGTACACGTTCGAGGTCGCCAAGGATGCTAACAAGTATCAGATCAAGGACGCTGTCGAGGAGATCTTCGGCGTCAAGGTCGTTCGCGTGAACACCCTGACGGTCAAGCCCAAGACCAAGCGCGTGCGCTATGTCGCCGGCAAGACCCGTTCTTGGAAGAAGGCCATCGTCACGCTGGCCGAGGGCGACACCATCGAGGTCTTTGGCAACCAGGCCTAAGACTCGCTGCTGTTGAGTGAGCTCATGCCTCCCAAATAGGGGAGGCGAGAGCTCAAGGTTTTGGGCGTATAAAATGGACACGCCCGGAACCGTGTATACGTCCGGTGTCATCGCACCCGAGGCAGAACCTCGAATCCCTGTCTGCGATGGCTAACGGATTCCTATTGAAAGGGATTGTAATGGCTGTAAAGCACCTTAAGCCGACCTCCGCTGGTAGGCGTTGGCAGACGATCTCCGATTTCTCCGAGATCACCTGCACCAAGCCCGAGAAGTCTCTTCTCGAGCCCCTGCCCAAGAAGGCCGGTCGTAACAACAACGGCCGCATCACCACCCGCCACCAGGGCGGCGGCGTGAAGCGTCGTTACCGCGTGATCGACTTCAAGCGCAACAAGGACGGCGTGCCCGCCAAGGTTGCCACGATCGAGTACGATCCGAACCGTTCCGCTCGCATCGCTCTGCTGCACTACGCTGACGGTGAGAAGCGCTACATCCTGGCCCCCAAGGGCCTCGAGGTCGGTCAGACCATCATGTCCGGTTCTGACGCCGACATCAAGCCGGGCAACGCTCTGCCCCTCGCCGACATCCCCGTCGGTACACTCATCCACGCCGTCGAGTTCCAGCCGGGCAAGGGCGCCGCTATCGCCCGTTCCGCCGGTAACTCCTGCCAGCTGATGGGTAAGGAGGGCAAGTACGCTATCGTCCGTATGCCTTCCTCCGAGATGCGCCGCATCCTCGTTACCTGCCGCGCCACCGTCGGTGAGGTCGGCAACGCCGATCACTCCAACATCGTCATCGGCAAGGCCGGCCGTAAGCGTCACATGAACGTGCGCCCGACCGTCCGCGGTACCGTCATGAACCCTGTCGACCACCCGCACGGCGGTGGCGAGGGCAAGAACCACACCTCTGGTCGTCCCTCTGTTACCCCCTGGGGTAAGCCGACGAAGGGCCTTCGTACGCGCAAGAAGAAGAAGGTCTCGAACCAGCACATCATTCGTCGCCGTAAGAAGTAATTTCGGATACCGAGTTTTAGGAGAAAGCACTTATGAGCAGAAGTCTCAAAAAGGGCCCGTTCGTGGAGACTCGCCTTCTCTCGCGTATCACCGCGATGAACGAGGCTGGCAAGAAGGACGTCGTGAAGACCTGGTCCCGCGCGTCCACCATCTTCCCCGAGATGGTTGGTCACACCATCGCCGTCCACGACGGCCGCAAGCATGTGCCCGTGTATGTTACCGAGTCCATGGTTGGTCACAAGCTCGGCGAGTTCGCGCCGACTCGTACGTTCCGTGGCCACAAGGCCAAATAGGGGGTTAACCGTAAATGGCAACTAAGTCTATTGAAACTGAGGCCACCGAGGTTCGCGCCGTCGCTAAGTACGTGCGTGTTTCCCCCAGCAAGGCCCGCCTGGTGGTCGATCTGATCCGCCGCAAGCCTGTCGCTCAGGCCTTCGACATCCTCCACTTCTGCGACCGCGCCGTCGCCGTGGATGTCGAGAAGGTTCTCCGTTCCGCCGTTGCGAACGCCGAGAACAACAACGGTCTGCGTGCCGACAACCTGGTTGTCGCCGCTGCCTATGTTGACGAGGGTCCGACGCTTAAGCGCATCCGTCCCCGCGCCAAGGGTTCCGCTTCTCGTATTCTGAAGCGTACTTCCCACATCACCGTCGTCGTTGCTCCTCGAAAGGAGGCGTAAAGCTGTATGGGTCAGAAAGTCTACCCCACCGGCTTCCGTCTTGGCATCACCGAGAACTGGCGCTCCCGCTGGTTCGCAGAGAAGGATTACGCTAAGACCCTCGGTAACGATCTTGAGATCCGCAAGTACCTCGAGAAGCGTCTTTCCCGCGCAGCTGTCTCCCGCGTCGAGATCGAGCGCGCTGGCGACAAGGTGAAGGTCATCATCCTCACCGCTCGCCCCGGCGTTGTCATCGGTAAGAAGGGTGCCGAGATCGATACCCTCCGCACCGAGCTCGAGAAGGTCGCTGGCGTCTCCAAGGGCCAGCTCTCCGTCGACGTTGTCGAGATCAAGCGCCCCGAGCTCGACGCCAACCTCGTTGCTCAGTCTATCGCCGAGCAGCTCGAGGGCCGCGTTGCCTTCCGTCGCGCTATGCGCAAGGCTGTCCAGTCCGCCCGCAAGGCCGGCGCTAAGGGCATCCGTATCCAGTGCTCCGGTCGTCTCGGCGGTGCCGAGATGGGCCGTCGTGAGTGGTACCGTGAGGGTCGCGTGCCTCTGCACACCCTCCGTGCCAAGATCGACTACGGCACGGCTGTCGCCAGCACCACCATGGGCGCTTGCGGCGTGAAGGTCTGGATTTACCTGGGCGAGAAGCTCCCGGGCCAGCCTGTTCCCAACCCTGCACTCGAGGGCTCTTCCCGTCCTCGTCGTCGTAACTCCGAGAGGAGGGGTCAGTAGTGCTTGCCCCTAAGCGTATTCTTCACCGCAAGGTGCAGCGTGGCTCCATGAAGGGCCAGGCCAAGGGTAATACCGAGCTGCATTTCGGCGAGTTTGGTATCCAGGCTCTCGAGGCCCATTGGATCACCAACCGTCAGATCGAGGCCGCTCGTATTGCCATGACCCGCTACATGAAGCGTGGCGGTCGTGTCTACATCACGATCTTCCCCGATAAGCCCATCACCAAGAAGCCTGCCGAGACTCGCATGGGTTCTGGTAAGGGTAACCCCGAGGAGTGGGTGGCCGTCGTCAAGCCCGGCCGCATCATGTTCGAGGTCAAGGGCGTGCCCGAGGAGGTCGCTCGCGAGGCTCTGCGTCTTGCACAGCACAAGCTTCCCATCAAGACCAAGATTGTTGCTGCTAAGAACGCTGAGCAGCGCATCGAGAAGGAGATGGCTGAGGAGGCCGCTCTCGAGGCCAAGTGGGCTGCTGAGGACGCCGCCGCCGCCAAGGAGGAGAACTAATGAAGCCCGCAGAGATTCGTGAGCTCTCGGACGCTCAGCTCGTTGAGAAGCTGAAGGAAATGCGCGCCGAGCTCTTTAACCTTCGTTTCCAGATGGCCACCAGCCAGCTGGACAACACCGCTCGCGTCAACACCGTGAAGAAGGACATCGCTCGCGTCCTCACGGAGCAGCGCGCCCGCGAGATCGCAGCGGAGAAGTCCGCTGTCGCCGAGTAGGACCTAAGGAGAGAACATGACTGATTCGCGTAACTCGCGTAAGGTCCGTACGGGTGTCGTTACCTCCGTCTCCGGTGCCAAGACCATTGTTGTCACCATCACCGAGCGCAAGCGTCACCCCAAGTACGGCAAGATGATGACCAGCTCCAAGAAGCTGCACGCTCACGACGAGGAGTGCACGGCTGGCGTGGGCGACACCGTCCGCGTTATGGAGACCCGTCCTATGTCCAAGATGAAGCGTTGGCGCCTCATCGAGGTCGTCGAGCGCGCTAAATAAGCAGTCGCTCTTACGACTTGTACGTTTCCGAAGATGTGCGTATGCCGGGCTTGCATACCACGGGCCGTATAAAGGCTGCGCACCTCTCTTCGGTTCTTAGTTCGGAGGAACATCTACCATGATTCAGATGCAAACCATGCTGAACGTCGCCGACAACTCCGGCGCTCGCAAGATTCGCTGCATCAAGGTGCTTGGCGGTTCCAAGCGTCGTTATGCAGGCATCGGCGATGTGTTCATCGGTGCTGTCCAGGAGGCTACCCCTGGCGCCAACGTCAAGAAGAAGGACGTTGTCCGTTGCGTCGTCGTTCGCACCGTTAAGGAGATCCGCCGCAAGGATGGCTCCTACATTCGCTTTGATGAGAACGCCTGCGTTGTCATCAACAACGATGGTTCGCCCGTCGGCACCCGTATCTTCGGGCCCGTCGCTCGCGAGCTTCGTGACAAGAAGTACATGAAGATCGTCTCGCTCGCTCCCGAGACCCTGTAGTTAGGGGAGATATATGTATATCAAGAAGGGCGATAAGGTCCAGGTTCTCTCTGGTAAGGATCGCGGCAAGCAGGGCGTTGTCCTGCGTGCTCTCCCCGCCGAGAACAAGGTCGTTGTCGAGGGCGTTTCGGTCGTCAAGAAGGCCGTCAAGCCCAACGCTGCCAACCAGCAGGGCGGCATCGTTTCGCAGGAGGCTCCCATCGACGCCTCCAACGTCAATCTCGTTTGCCCCGAGTGCGGTAAGGTTACCCGCGTCGGTCACGAGAAGGACGGCAAGAACAAGCTGCGCGTCTGCAAGAAGTGCGGCCACAAGTTCTAAGCTGCCCGCAACACCAAGTTGCTAGCAAAGGCCCGGATGCCACGGCACCCGGGTCTTTTTCTATCCCTACTCATTGGGGACAGACTTAAATGAGTGGCCGTTGAAATGCCGGCACCTGGGGGCGTTCATTTTCTGTCGGCAGCTGGGGACGACCATTCATTGGGGACAGACTTAAATGACCAGTCGTTGGGGGGACAGTCTCTATGTGCCGGCAGTTTGGGACGATCCATTGATGTCTGATGCCCCCAGAGGGGTGAAGTAATACAGCTGGGTCTGTCTTTTAGGGCTTTGGTGTTCCGTCCCTTTATGTTTCACAAGGATCGTCGCATGCGCATTTACGCGCATAGCCTTGCGCGACAATGCGCATAGCCGCGCAAACATCTGCCAACTATGGCTAAATAATGACCGATAAGCAAATAAATACGCAAACACGAGCAGATACGCGCGCAATTGTGCGACTATAGGGTTGTTAGAAATGAAGGACTTCCGATGACTCAGGAGGCACATCATGGCAGATTCCAAACAGGCTCCGCTCGACGCCGAGGCAGCCGCAAAGGCGGCGTTTGCCTCGGTCCAGAATCAGCCGTTCCCAAACGACATTTTTACGGCTCCCGAGCTTCGCTGGGCAGTGATCGGGTGCGGTGTTATCGCCAACCAAATGGCCCAGTCCCTCGCGCTGGCCGGCCGCAAGCTCGCGGGTGTCGCCAACCGTACGCTTTCCAAAGCCCAGGCTTTTGCCGAGCAGTATGGCGTCGAGAAGGTGTACGAGACGGTCGAGGACCTCTACGCCGATCCGGACATCGACGCAGTCTATATCACCACGCCGCACAACACTCATATCACCTACCTGCGAGCCGCTCTGGCAGCTGGCAAGCACGTGCTCTGCGAAAAGGCCATCACCCTCAATTCCGCTGAGCTTGACGAGGCCCGCGCTATTGCCGACGAGCACAACGTCGTTCTTATGGACGCCACCACGGTACTTCACATGCCCTTGTATCAGGAGCTGCATCGTCGCATGGATGCTGGCGAGTTCGGCCGCATGAATCTCGCTCAGCTCAACTTTGGCAGCTATAAGGAGTACGGCGATCTGACCAATCGCTTCTATAACCGCAACCTTGCCGGTGGCGCCATGCTCGACATTGGCGTGTATGCCCTGTCTGTCATGCGCCTGTTTATGGCCAGTCAACCCGTGGAGGTCGTCTCTCTGGGCAACACCTGTGAGACCGGCGTTGACGTCGCGAGTGGCATTGTCTGCCGTAACGCCGAGCAGCAGCTGGGCGTGGTGAGCCTTACGCTCCACTCCAAGCAGCCCAAGCGTTCGGTTATCAGCTTCGACAAATGCTATATCGAGGTCAACGAGTATCCGCGCGCCGACCATGCGACCATCGTGTGGACTGCGGACGGTCGCCGTGAGGAGGTCCACGCTGGCACCGAGGCATACGCTCTGTGCTACGAGATGGCCGACCTGGAGAAGGCCGTTGCCGGCGATGATTCGAAGTGCGAGCTTCTGGGCTATGCTTCTGATGTTATGGAGCTGATGACCAAGCTTCGCGCCGATTGGGGAGTCGTGTACCCCGAGGAGGAGTAAGCGATGCTAGCGGAAGATAGGCTCAATGCGATTGTGTCGATGGTGCAGCAGGCTGGCTCGGTTACTGTGCCAGAGCTTGCCGATACCCTGGGCGTGACGGCGTCTACCATTCGGCGCGACCTGCAGGCGCTCGACCGCGCACACCGCATCGCCAAGGTCCACGGTGGGGCGACGAGTCTTGAGCGCGCGCACGTGACGCGCGACCTAACGATCAGCGAGCGCAGCGATCTCCATAACGACGACAAGGAGCGTATCTGCGCCCGTGCGGCGGCGCTTGTGGAGCCCGATAGCTTTGTGTATATCGATTCGGGCTCCACGACCCTCAAGCTCATCGAGCATCTTCCGCGCCTTGAGGGCGTCACCTATGTGACTGATTCCGTGCTCCACGCTCAGCACCTCGCTTTGCGCGGCATGCGCACCGTTGTGCTGGGCGGCGAGCTCAAGCCAGAGACCGAGGCGCTCGTCGGACCCGATGCCTTGGCAACCCTGGACCGCTATAACTTCAACTGCGGCTTTTGGGGTTCCAATGGCATCGCCGCCGAGCAAGGTCTCACCACACCGGATATCGAGGAAGCGCAGGTCAAACGTATCTCGATGCGCCATACCGCCAAACGCTTCGTAATCTCGGACGCCAGTAAATTTGGCATGGTGGCGCCCGTCAAGTTCGCGGACTTCCGCGACGCAACGATTATTACCGCAGGCGAGGTCCCCGCCAAGTACCGGGCAATGGACAACGTCATCACGGTCTAGCAGCAGGGGACGGGCTAAGGCCAAAACCACCGCGAAGGGACAGGAACCTTTGTGGTGGTTTTGACGTTTGTCCAGATAAGACCTGCCAAAATAAACCCGTCCCTTTTCGGGAGACTTTAGGGCTCCCAGGGGCAGGGGGCTTCGATGTGGATGTGCTCGCCGGTTACGGGATGCGTGAAGGACACGCTGTGGGCATGGAGCATGAGGCCGCAGGGGCGCGGCGTTCCGTACAGGTCGTCGCCAACCAGGGGATGGCGCTCGCTTGCCAGATGCACACGGATTTGGTGCTTGCGGCCGGTGAGCAACTCGACGTCGATATACGAGCGCGTGGGCAGGCCACGACGGCTCTTAAGGCGCTTGAGCACCTTCACGCGCGTTTGAGACGGCTTGCCGCTGGCGCCGACGCGCATCTTGCGGCTGTCGTGACGGTCGCGGGCGATGGGCTTGTCGATGAGCTTTTCGTTCCAGTCGATCTTGCCCTCGGCGAGCGCTAGGTAGTGCTTTTCGAAAGCGTGGTCGATAATCATCTGGTCAAAGGCGGGCTGCGTCTGCTTGTCGAGCGAGAACAGCACCACGCCGGTGGTGTCACGGTCCAGGCGATTGAGCGGCTGCATGTCGGTCGCGGCAAAGCCGTCGCCCATCGCCAGCAGCAGGTCGCTGGCGTAGTCGGTGAGCGTGCGCTCGCCGGTGCCGTCGCCGTGGACGATCATGCCGGCGGGCTTGTCGATGGCCATGAGCCAGGCGTCGCAGTAAAGGACTTGAGGTTCTTCGTTCACGTGTAAGCCTTTCGGTTAGCTAATTCCCACAAACATGCA
>CALHJX010000266.1:0-2248 GCA_938033385.1 uncultured Collinsella sp.
GGCGCGCGAAACCGCGTTGAAGATTTCCAACGAGAGTGTGTTGGTTTTGCCCGACAGGTTGCCGCCCACCATCATGGTGGGGTGGGGCGCGAAATTTGGACCTGAAGGTTCAAGCATTATAGGCAGTCCCTCAGGAAACCCCGAGTAACTGCTTTTCATAGTTGACAGGCGCCAGCATACCGATGGTCGAATGAGGACGAATCGTATTGTAGGTTTCTATCCAACGAGTAACCGTAACAACAGCCTGCTCATAGCTGTCGAAGCGTTTGCGACCGATGAGTGTTTCACGCTTGAGGGAGCTCCAGATTGACTCACCGAGCGCATTATCCCAGCATTGCCCCACATCGCTCATGGAGCACCTCATGTCCAGTTGCATAAGTCGGTTCTGGAAAGCAGCAGAACAATACTGCGTGCCTCGATCCGAGTGCATGATTGTTCCCGCAACAGCGTTGCTACCGCGCGTACGTACAGCCATATTGAGAGCCCTAAGGACCAGATCGGTCGTCATCGAAGTATCCATGGCCCAGCCCAGAATGCGGCGGCTCCCAAGATCCAAAATGGTAGCCAAGAATCCCCATCCTTGGGTCGTGGGCAAGTACGTGATGTCGCTCACCCATGCTCTGTTGAGTGTTCCGGGAGCAAAATCGCGCCCTAAGAGGTTGGGATAGACAAACATGTTGTGATTGCTGTCGGTCGTTTTGACAGTACGTTTGAAATGACGGTACCCGATGATGCCGTTGACACGCAAAACGCCTCTGAGCCGCTTGACTCCGATGCAAACGCCTCTTTGACGCATGAGCGCGTGCATTTGACGGTACCCGGGGGTGTATTTCATCTCGTTGCGGATGATTTTGGCTTGTCTGAGCACAGTTTCATCGGAAATGACCTTCTTGCACTTCACAGGCATGCGCTGGCGCTTAACCCATGCGTGATAGCCGCTGACACTGACCTCAAGTACCTCGCAACGCTTGGCTATCGGGATATCTTTGAGTTCCGAATCCTCAAGGGAAGCTTGAATAAAGGGGTACCTCACTGAAGGCCGTTTTTCGAGAGGTACGCCGCGAATTTTTTTAGCAGCAATACCTCGGCGCGGGACTTCTGCAATTCGGAGCGCAAACGCGCAATCTCTGCCTGCTCGGCACTAACGGAATCTTCGCCGTCAAGTGATGCTTGAAGCAATCCGCTGCGATACTGGCACACCCAGCTATACAAGGATTTGGGATTGATGTCGAGTTCACGAGCCACATCAACAGCCGGACGATGCTCGTCGACGACAAGTTTTGCTGCGTTAAGACGAAATTCTTTGGTGAAAATACGACGAGTAAAAGCCATGGGGTTTAGTCTCCTGATAGACAAAATTGTGCCCTAACAGGGCCGATCTATCAGGTCCATTTTTCGTACCCTCATCCCATGTGGCTTGACTGACGGTGCTTGGATCCGCAATGCGAAGCAGCCAACCGCGCTCTTCAAAGACATCTGCCAGGCAATACCAGTTGTAAGTGGATTCGACCACGGCAACGTGATCGAAATCCTGACAATACGGCAAAAGTGCTTTAACGAAACTGTCGAGTCCGTCGCGGATGCTGACCAGACCGCACCAGATATTCTTGCCGACAAGCTCACCGGCCTTGTTGAGTGCATTTCGACGCACGCAGATGACTGCGTTGTCACTATGCAAGTCGATGGCAATGAAATTCTTCTGTGGAACCGAAATATTTTCTGTAAGATGCATGCCTCAGGTCTCCTTTCTGTTGGTGCAAAAAATGGAAATTTTATGAGACCTGGTTGGGCTACGTAGCTTCGGTTGCGTGGCCCTTTTTCTTTGGTAATTTCCGGCAGTCAGCAAACTCTCAAAAAGCCTCTATGCCGAGAAACTCACGTCCGTTTCCAAGTCTGAAATCGGAAATGAGTTTTGGGGGTGAAAATTTTGTTCTAAATGGAGTGGTAGAACAAAAGTAGATGTTTCACGTGGAACATTTGTGTGAAACGCAGTGCTTGATGATGTGTAGTTGAAGAGAAGATCGAAAGAATATTTGGCATAGAACAAGAAAGGCGTAAAAACTTGATCGGACGAGATGGATAGAAAGTAAAATTCCGACTGGTCAAAAAATACATCTGTATTGATAGAAGTTCTAGTCGTCAATCTTTTTTGTGATACGCACGCTGCAAAAGAATACCTTTGAGAAGGGGAAATTGATAAACGCGTGTGCGCGCTTTAAAAATGAATTACCCGGATTTATTTGATGTT
>CALHJX010000267.1:0-3635 GCA_938033385.1 uncultured Collinsella sp.
TCGGCCAGCTGACGCCGTCGAAGGCGAGAACCCGTCAGCGCGAGCAAGGTGCCTTGAAAGACGAGGGCATTGACCTTATGGTCATGCCCGAAGGCTTGAAAGGCAGATTGCCGCGCTGACGGGTTCGCAGCGTCAACATAGTTGCCAAGTGGGCCTATAAGCCGGGTTCTGTCGTGAACGGTCATTTATCTTGTCTGCACGTTACCGTGCAGTTCCACGCACGCTACCCGAACGCGGACCGGGCCGGCCCATAGCGTTCCTATTCGCGCTTGCTCCGGATGGGGCTTGCCAAGCCGCCGTGTTGCCACGACGCTGGTGGTCTCTTACACCACCGTTTCAGCTTTTCCCTTTACGCCTTGCGGCGCAGGTGGGAGTCTTCTTTTCTGCGGCGCTTTCCGTCGGATCACTCCGCCCGGCCGTTAGCCGGCATCCCGCCCTCTGGAGCCCGGACTTTCCTCACGCGTGCTGCAAGCAGCACATCGCGCGACCGTCTGGCCCACTCAGCAGTGCAAGAGTGTAGCACACCGTTGCCGCAGGCAATGGCACAACACAAGCGTTCGACACGATAAACCAAGAACCACGCCATACAGTACAATAGGGTTGTCGATGGGCAATGTCGTCAGTCGAGACGCGACCGCGCTCCGCACCCCTCCGTCTACTCGGTGCGTTCCCGCCTCCTCCCCGAGGCGGGATGTCGGCATTTTTTCATGCACCGACAACCAAATAGCCTGTGTACAGCATGGGCAGCATCGCGTATCTCGGCACCAAATGCAAAAAGGGACCCGTCCATTACGGACGGATCCCTTAAAACAAGTGATCGTCAAACCGATTTACTCGGCGTCGGTCTCCTCGTCCTTCTTCTCGGAAGGCAGCGGGGTAACCTCGATCTCGACGCCCAGGGTCTCAGCAGCGGACTTCATGGACAGGGAGATACGACGACGGTCGAGGTCGATCTCCATGACCTTGACCTGAACCTTGTCGCCCACGTGGGTGACCTGAGAAGGCTGATCGACGTGCTTGTTGGCCATCTCGGAGATGTGCACCAGGCCCTCGATGCCCTCGCCCAGATCGACGAAAGCGCCGAACGGGACAAGCTTGGTCACAGTGCCCTCGACGATAGCGCCGACGGGGTACTTCTTGACCAGTGCGCGCCACGGATCCTCGGTGGTCTGCTTGAGACCCAGGGAGATGCGCTCGCGGTTGAGATCGACGTCGAGAACCTCGACCTCGACCTCCTGGCCGACCTTGACAACCTCGGAAGGATGGTTGACGTGGTTCCAGGAGAGCTCGGAGATGTGGATGAGGCCGTCGATACCGCCGAGGTCGACGAAGGCGCCGAAGTCGACGATGGAGGAAACGGTGCCCTGGAGACGCATGCCAGACTTGAGCTTGGACAGGATCTCGGAGCGCTCGGCCTTACGGGACTCCTCGAGCACGACGCGACGGGAGAGGACAACGTTGTTGCGGTTGCGGTCCATCTCGATGACGCGAGCCTCGATGCGGGTGCCCATGTAGGAGGTGAGGTCCTTGACGCGACGGAGGTCGACGAGGGAAGCGGGCAGGAAGCCACGCAGGCCGATGTCGAGGATCAGGCCGCCCTTGACAACCTCGATAACCTCGCCCTCGACGTTCTCGCCGGAGTTGAACTTCTCCTCGATGCGGTTCCAAGCACGCTCGTACTCGGCACGCTTCTTGGACAGGACCAGACGACCGTCCTTGTCCTCCTTCTGGAGAACCAGAGCCTCGATGGGATCACCGAGTGCAACGATGTCTGCAGGGTTAGCGTCCTTGCGGATGGACAGCTCGCGGACCGGGATAACGCCCTCGGACTTGAATCCGATGTCAACGAGCACCTCGTCATGCTCGATCTTAACGACAGTGCCGTTAACGAGATCGCCCTCATCAAAGTCGGTAATCGTACCGTCGATGAGGTTGTTCATCTCCTCCTCATTGACATCGTCAAGAGAGAAAATGGACGAGTTCTGAATCTCACTCAAAGGTGGACCCCTTTCGAACTACGGGGCCCCGATTGCTAGGACCTACAGAAGGGTGCGACAAGCACACAACGTTTAGGAACACTCGGGAGCCGACAGATACTAATGTGACGCTTATGCAATCACGTTCGTATAGGTTACGGGGAAATGAGTTCGATTTCAAGCGTGAACTGCGATTTTTTACTCGTGTGGAGACTTTTTCGTAATCTTATGAACACACGTCTCCGCAACTTGACGATAACCAGCCAGGCATTCGGCTTTGGGGTAAAGTATCCGGAGCCAACGACTCTAGATCAAATTTACGAGAAAGGTGCCCGCGTGCTCAAAGCAGTCGTTTTCGATATGGACGAGACGCTTCTCAGCATCAACCTCAACGCGTTCATCCTTCGCTATTTTAAGGATGTCTCTTCGATGCTCGCGGATATCGGCCGCCGCAGCCACGGTGGCACGATGGCACGCCTCGGCACCATCCTGGTCGACCTCAACGCCAATCGCCGCAGCGGCACGGACAACCGCACCAATCTTGAGTTTTACCAAGAAGAGGTCGAGCGCCGATGCGGGATCTGCCTCTCCGATCCCCTCATCTACGAGGCGTTTACCTACTACGAGCGCGAAGTTCTTCCGTACAAGAACGACGATATCATTAACGCCCACGCCATGCCGGGCGCACACGCCGCGCTCCAGGCCGTACAGGACGCAGGGCTGCGCTACGCGCTCTTTACCAACCCCAGCTTTCCCCAGGGGGCCATCGAATGCCGCATGGGTTGGGGCGACCTGGCTGACGCCCCCTTTGAGCTCGTCACGCACATGGGAAACGCTACCCGCTGCAAGCCTGATGCCACCTACTATCTAGAGCAGCTTCAGGTGATGGGGCTCGAGCCACACGAGGTCCTTATGGTGGGCAACGATCCCAAACGCGACTTCCCGTCCCCCGATTGCGGCATCCAAACCGCCTTTGTGGGCCAGGGCAAGCCCAGCCGAGCCACCTGGCGCGGAACCATGGAAGACTTCGCCCGCGACTTCAACGCCGTAATCGAAGCCTTCTACGAGCACCAAATAGCCGACGTACTGTCTTAGCCAATAGAACAACAAACAAAGATAACGCCGATGTTTTGGCAGCGACAGCGAAAGCCCGCCAGAGCGAGCAAGGTGCCTTGAAACGAGGCGGCATTGACCTTCTGGTCATGCCGCCGAAGTTGAAAGGCAGATTGCCGCTCTGGCGGGCTTGCAGCGTCGGCCGGTCCGCCGTTCGGCAGAACGGCGAAACCTCGGGCGCAGCGTCGACCGGTTACGCGGTTTGGTAAAACCGCGTAACTAACAAACCTGGGTTTTGCCGATCATGATGTTGAGGATCTCGACGTCGGTGTCCTTCATGCCCACGCGGCCCACGTAGCCCATGCTGGCGATCGTCTCCTCCACCGTATCCTGGATCAGGCCCTCGCCGGCGCGGAAGCCGCGACCCTGCATGGCCATATCATGGCCCAGAATCGCCGCATCGACGGCAGCCGAGATCTTGGCAGCACAGCTCGCCTTGGCGCCATCGCACACGATGCCGCCCACGTTGCCGAGCGTGTTCGAAACCGTCGCGCCAATCTGCTCGCGCGTGCCACCGCACAGCCAGGTAATCGCGGCGCCGGCGCC
>CALHJX010000268.1:0-2913 GCA_938033385.1 uncultured Collinsella sp.
CCGGCAGCCCGCGCAAGGCAAGGTCCTGCGCCACGTGGTAGCCCGCCTCGCCCGTCACGACAACATCTGCGCCTGCGGCAATGGCGAGCTCTCCAAAGTCGCCCAAGGAGCCGCCCAGAATGGCGACGGTGCGGCACGGGTGCTCGGCTTCGCCCCATACGCGCGGGTCGCTGCCAAAGGCCGTGGCGGCACGGTTGGCGAGATTGCGCAGGTTGCAAGCATCGTGGAGGTTCGCGAGTGAACCCAGACCGGTGAGTTCAGGCTCGTCCACATGCTCCAGCGAGCTTATGGGCTCAGCGTCCAACAGCTCACTCAGGCGAACGCGCGCTTCGTGCGAGCGGTCCAGGTTGGTGTGAAGCGAGATGATGCTCACGCCGCAACGAGCCGCCTCGTACAGTGCGGCGCTGCACTGGGGATGCGCGGAATCGGCCGGACAAAAGGCCTCGGGCGCTTTGATATAGATGGGATGATGCGTCAGCAGCACGTTGGCGCCGGCCTCCTGGGCGCGGTGCACGTTGGCCTCGGTCGCGTCGAGTGCGCAGGCAACACCGGTGATCTTTGCAGCGGGATCTCCCACAGATAGCCCAACATGATCCCAGCCCTCGGCGTCCGCCTTGGGGTAACGCGCCAGCAGCGCACGTTCAAGCTCGGAGACGATCATGCCGCGCCTACGATCGAGAGTAGCGTCTGGGCAAAGTCGTCCAGATCGTCCGGATTCACGCGGTCATCAAACGAGATGCGCAGTGCGCCCAATGCCTGCTCGCGACCAATGCCCATGGCGCTGAGCACGTGGCTCGGGTCCATGCTGCCGCTCGAGCAAGCCGACCCGGCCGAAACCTCAAAGCCGGCGGCGTCGAGCTTGATGATGAGCTCCTCGGAGTCCATGCCGTCGACGTAGATCGAAACCATACCCGGCAGTCGATCGGCCTGCGCGTAGTCGCCCATCGTGGCGTGAATGCGAGGATGGGCCGTAAGCGTGGCGTAGAGCTTGTCGGACAGGGCCTGCAGCGTCGCGCGCTCCCGGCCCACATTCGGCAGCAACACGGAAGCGGCAGCGGCAAAGGCGAGCTGCGTTCGCAGGTCTTGCGTGCCGGCACGACGACCGGCCTCCTGTCCGCCGCCAAAGATGCGCGGGCGCAGCGGCGTGCGGCTCTTAAGGTAGAGTGCGCCAGATGCCACGGGACCGCCAATCTTGTGGGCTGCGACGGACATGGCGTCGACGCCCAGCTCGGTGACATCGAGCGGAATATGCAGATACCCCTGGATGGCATCGGTGTGGAACAGGGCGCCAACGGTATGCGTGGCCGCGGCAAGCTCGCGGATGGGCTGCACCACGCCGGTCTCGTTGTTGGCAACCATGATGCTCACGAGCGCCACGTCGTCGCCTAGCAGCTCGACAAGCGTGGCAGGCTCAATGTAGCCCATGCGGCAGGGCTGCACCAGGTCGACGGTAAAGCCGGCGGCACGCAGCAACGGCAGGTTGTCCAGAATCGAATCGTGCTCGATGGCCGAAACGATTACACGATCGCGCTTGCGATCGCGCTGACGAGCGCCCTCGGCAAGACCGAGCAGCGCCAGCTGGTTGGCTTCGGTGCCGCCGTTGGTCAGTACAATCTCGGACGGGCGGACGCGCGCGCCAAAGCTGCGGGCGATCTCGCGACGTGCAACCTCCAGACGCGCGGCAGCCTTGCGGCCGAGCGAATGCAGAGAGTTGGGGGTGACGCCGGCAAGCTCGCTGTCGTCGTACTCGCGCTGCGCAAGGAGCGCCTCGGCGCGCATAGGCGTCGAGGCGGCGAAGTCAAGATTCACGGGGATGCGGTTTTGACCTGCGGTCATAAGGGTTTATGCCTCCTGTGCGGCCTCGTTGCCCAGCTTCTGCAGCAGCGCAACCTCGGCGGCGGGATCTTCGGACTTAAATACGGCGGAGCCGGCAACGAGCACGTTGGCGCCGGCCTTGACGACCTCGGCAATGTTCTTGGAAGAGATGCCGCCGTCGACCTCGATGAGGGGCGAAACGCCGTGACGCTCGCACATCGCCTTGAGCTCGTGGAGCTTAGCGATGGTGCCCGGGATAAAGCTCTGGCCGCCAAAGCCGGGGTTCACGCTCATCAGCAGCACCATATCGACGACGTCGATGATGCTCTCGAGCACGCACACGGGGGTTGCGGGGTTGAGCACCACACCGGCCTTGACGCCGCGCTGCTGCAGATGCGTGAGCGTGCGGTGCAGGTGCGTGGAGGCCTCGTAGTGCACGGTGATCATATCGGCACCGGCGTCGGCGTACCAATCGACCGTTTCGTCGGGGTTCGACACCATCAGGTGCGCGTCGACCGGTACATCGGTGGAGCGCTTGACGGCCTTGAGGATGTCAACGCCAAAGGTGAGGTTGCCGGTAAAGTGACCGTCCATAACGTCGAAGTGCACGTAGTCGGCGCCGGCGATTTTGTCGAGCTCGCCCTTGAGGTTGGCCATGTCGGCCGAAAGGACGGACGGAGCGATTTTGATGTAACCCATGGTAGAAGCCTTTCTGCGCTAGTCGGTGAGTCCGTAGAACTCTTGAGAAGGGACGCGATCGGTAAGAATCTCGAGCGCCCTATCTAAAGTAACACCGTTGTAGAGCGTTTGCTCCACGGCAAAGGTGAGCGGAATGTCTACGCCCAGTGAACGGGCAAGCTCGCTGACGCTGCGGGCGGCGACGGCGCCCTCCACCACCATATGCGTGCGCGTCTGATACTCGTCGAGCGATACGCCATGAGCGAACTCGTAGCCAAAGGTGCGGTTGCGCGAATGCTCCGAGGTGCAGGTGGCAATGAGGTCGCCCATGCCGGCAAGCCCCATGCAGGTCATAGCCTGCCCGCCGCGGGCATGCACCAGACGGCTGATCTCGGCCAGGCCGCGCGTCATGATAAGGGC
>CALHJX010000269.1:0-3244 GCA_938033385.1 uncultured Collinsella sp.
ACCTATGACGTTCTGATTCGTAGTCAGACCCTCTATCCAGCTGAGGTAACGCCGCGACTTGTTGATTATTATGCACATCGACTGAATAAAGGTCAAGCATTTTTCGAAAAAAGTTATCAAATTTGATTTTTACTCATTTGATGCAGTCGATCGACTCGATACTTTCAAACACGGAGAAAGCAACCCCTCAAGTATGTCGACATATAAGAAAAGCCTCCGTTTCCGGAGGCTTAAAGCTCAATTGGTGCGGCGTATAGGATTCGAACCTATGACGTTCTGATTCGTAGTCAGACCCTCTATCCAGCTGAGGTAACGCCGCAGCGCAAGACATATAAAACCACTTTAGCTTATTGGAGTCAAGCACAATCTCAAACTTTTTTGTGGAACGCAGTTTTGTCATGCTGCTCCGCATATACCGCCGTTCCCCGTACGATCGATTGGCTTTTCGATCACGTCGAACTTGGCATCAAGTTCCCTCAGGAGCGATCTCACCCGCTGGGCGCAATCATAATCGGCAAACGAGATGCTCAGCATGCGCGCGACCTGGTTGGAAGTCCCAACTCCATAGAAGTGCTCCAGCGCCACAAGCCCCTCGTGCGTCACAAAGGTCTCGACCACATGCGGCGACTCCTCAAAGCACCATTGGGTCAACGGACCCTCACTCGTCTGCCGAAGCACCAGGCCACCCATGCCAGACGGCTCACACGTTACAAGCAGGTACTCCCCGCCCTCGTCGCTCTCAAACAAAACCACCCGATCATCAAACAGCTCCATCGCGTCCCCTTTCTCTCGCTCTTATTTAGCAAAAGCATAGCAGGTAGATGGCTGTATACAGAACAGTTGTTCGTGTGTTTTCTATTGAGCTGTCCGCACGGCATGGTATGGACCTACGCACGAAATAGGGCGCCCCCGAAGGAGCGCCCTTGCATATCCCCTATGCAGGCAAGTTACGCGACCGGCTCGATCTTCTCGAGGCCGCCCATGTAAGGACGCAGAACCTCGGGAATCGTGATGGTGCCGTCGGCGTTCTGGTAGTTCTCCAGAATGGCGGCCATGGTGCGGCCGGCCGGCAGGCCGGAACCATTGAGGGTGTGCAGGTAGCGCGAACCCTTGAAGTTCTCGGGGTCGCGATACTTGATGTTGGCGCGGCGAGCCTGGAAGTCACCGCAGTTGGAGCAGGAGCTGATCTCCTTGTAGGCGTTGTAGCTCGGCAGCCAAACCTCGACGTCGTAGGTCTGACGGGCAGAGAAGCCCAAGTCGCCGGTGCACAGGCTAATCACGCGATACGGAAGGCCCAGCTGCTGCAGCAGGTACTCGGCCTCGGCGGTCATGCTCTCGAGCTCCTCGTCGGACTCCTCCGGCTTAGCGAACTTGACCATCTCGACCTTGTCGAACTCGTGCTGACGGATGATGCCGCGGGTGTCGCGACCGGCGGAACCGGCCTCCTCGCGGAAGCAGGGGGTGAAGGCGGTGTAGCGGCGCGGCAGGGTGTCGGCATCGAGGACCTCGCCGGCGTGCAGGTTGGTAAGCACGACCTCGGCGGTGGGGATCAGGAAGTTGTCGCCCGAGACGTGATAGGCGTCGTCCTCGAACTTGGGCAGCTGGCCCGTGCCAAACATGGTCTGACGCTTGACGACGATAGGCGGCCACCACTCCTTGAAGCCACGGCTGGTGTGCGTATCGAGGAAGAAGTTGATGAGGGCACGCTCCAGGCGGGCACCGGCGCCACCGAGAACGGTGAAACGGCTGCCGGAGAGCTTGTTGCCGCGCTCGAAGTCGAGGATGTCGAGGTCGGTGCCCAGATCCCAGTGCGGCTTAAAGTCGAAGTCGAACTCGCGCGGGGTGCCCCAACGACGGCGCTCGATGTTCTCGTCCTCGTCCTTGCCGTACGGCGTGGCCTCGCAGGGGATGTTGGGCAGGTGAGACATGAAGTCGTACTGCTCCTGCTCAAGAGCGGTACGGCGCTCGGCCAGACCGTCGATCTTCTCGTTGACGGCGCGCACGGCCTCCTTGGCGGCCTCGGCCTCGTCATTCTTGCCCTCCTTCATCAGGGCGCCAATCTTCTTGGACTCGGCGTTACGCGTAGCCTGGAGCTCCTCGACCTCGGTGATGACGGCACGGCGCTCGTCGTCGAGCTCAAAGAACTTCTCACGATCCCAAGACGTCTGGCGGTTAGCCATGGCGACATCGATGGCATCGGGGTTCTCGCGAACAAACTTGATATCAAGCATTAGATCCTCCGGCGATATACATTCCATTTAGGTTGCAACCTTGTACATGTATGGGCAAGTATATACTTATGAGCGTTTACGACCCAACTCAACTACGCAAGAAGGCACCCAATGGACGCAGTTTTTTCCTTTTTGTTTGGCACCCGCACCGGTTTTGCCATCCTTTTCGCCGGCGGCATCCTGCTGTTTGCGATTCTTGCCTTTGTAATGGAGAAGCGCACCCATAAGATGTATGTCGACCGCGGCCCCAAGTCCGAGGATGAAGAAGACAGCTTCTGGGACTAACCTGCCAAAAAGGGACAGGTTTATTTTGGTCGGTTTTATCTGGGCAAACGCAAGCGCCCCGCAACTGGAATTGAGCCAGTTGCGGGGCGCTTTTTGCTCAAGGTACAAAACTGCAGGAAAACCCTGCCAAAATAAACCTGTCCCTTATTGGTCAGTTTACTGGAGAGTAGCGTCGATGGCCTTGACGAGGGCGCTGCGCATGCCGGCATCCTCGAGCGCGACGACGCCCTTGATGGTAGCGCCGCCGGGCGAGCACACGGCATCCTTCATCGCTGCGGGATGCTGACCGGTTGCAAGCTGCAGCTTTGCCGTACCCAGCACCATCTGGCTCACAATGCGATAGGCATCGGCGCGCGGAATACCGTGTTTGACGGCCGCATCGCCCAGAGCCTCGATCGCCATGGCGACAAACGCCGGGGCGCAACCGCCCACGGTACCGCCCACAAACAGCAGACTCGAATCGAGCTCGACCACCGTGCCAAGCTTTCCGAGCAGATCGAGCACCGTGGCACGCTGCTCACCGCTAAGCGTGGAAGCCTTCTCGCAGGCGATAACGCCCTCGCCCACCGAAACCGGCGTGTTAGGCACCGTCGAGATATGAGCGACACCTGGCAGGACCTGTTCCCACTTTGCGCTATCCCAAGTCCAGGCAACCGAAAGGACGACCTTGTCGGCAAGCGCATCCTTGAGTGGAGCGAAGACCTTCTCAATCATGTACGGCTTGACCA